>NZ_OY762961.1:3660000-3830991 GCF_963666745.1 uncultured Desulfuromonas sp.
TTTGAAGCTGACTCAGGGTGTTGCGAAGCGCCTCGGCTTCGTTTTTGTTTGACGTCAAGGCAAAACGC
Organism: uncultured Desulfuromonas sp.; assembly: GCF_963666745.1. Classification (NCBI taxonomy): domain Bacteria; kingdom Pseudomonadati; phylum Thermodesulfobacteriota; class Desulfuromonadia; order Desulfuromonadales; family Desulfuromonadaceae; genus Desulfuromonas; species uncultured Desulfuromonas sp. Next base: position 3,660,069 of record NZ_OY762961.1, read on the forward strand.
TGCTCATGAATTCGTGCCGTGTTGAACAGGGTGAGAATGTCATTGACGGATTGCACGTGATCCATGTTGCCGCTAATGGTGTCCATTCCCGATTTGCCGACTCGGCCAACGATCATGGTCAAAACCAGCAGACAGATGAATGACAGCAACAGTTTGCGGCCGATACGCATCGATTTAAGCATGAAGAGCCTCCAGATTAACATTCAGGTCAGGTGTTAATGAATTAACGTGTGACTGCCTTTATTGCAATATAGTGCGCATAACAAATGGTGACGTGTGAAAATGTTGACCCCCTGCAGTTCTTGAGGTATTTTGCCACGGAATTTCATACCATAAGATTAGAATACTGATTCGATTAGAACTTGTAAACAGCAATCCTGGCCAACCTCGGGTTTAATTATGCAAAAACATTACCAGAAAGAAGTGGATAAGCGGCGCACCTTCGGCATTATTAGTCACCCTGATGCCGGTAAGACCACATTGACGGAAAAATTGCTGCTTTACGGTGGGGCGATTCAGATGGCTGGTGCCGTCAAAGCACGTAAGGCATCACGTCATGCCACCAGTGACTGGATGGCCATGGAGCAGGAGCGTGGTATTTCCGTGACCTCGTCGGTGATGAAGTTCAACTATCGCGATTACGAGGTTAATCTGCTTGATACACCCGGTCACCAGGATTTTTCTGAAGATACCTACCGGGTACTGACCGCCGTGGACAGCGCTCTGATGGTGATTGACAGTGCAAAGGGGGTCGAGACGCAGACTCGCAAGCTCATGGAGGTCTGTCGGATGCGCAATACGCCGATTCTGACCTTTGTCAATAAGCTTGACCGTGAAGGCATGTCGCCGTTGGATATTCTTGGCGATATCGAGGAGACGCTGCAGATCGAATGCGCACCACTGACGTGGCCTATTGGAATGGGCAAACGTTTCAGAGGCACCTACAGCCTGTATAAAAAGCAGCTGCATCTGTTCTCAGCGCAGGAAAATGAGCGGGTGAGCCGGGGAATCATTATTGATGATGTTAATGATCCGAAACTCGATGAATTGCTCGGCAGCCAGGCGAATGAATTGCGTGAAGATATTGAGCTGCTTGAAGGAGCGGCCAATCCGTTCAATCTGGAAGATTATTTGAAGGGCAATCAGACACCGGTATTTTTCGGCAGTGCCATCAACAACTTCGGTGTCCAGGAGATGTTGGATGCCTTTGTTGAGTTGGCACCGTCACCGATACCGCGGCAGACGACGACGCGAGAAGTCTCTCCCTATGAAGAGGATTTCAGCGGTTTTGTCTTTAAGATTCAGGCCAATATGGACCCGGCGCACCGTGACCGCATTGCTTTTCTACGCATCTGCTCCGGTCAGTTCAAGCGCGGTATGAAGCTGAAACATCATCGCATCGGTAAAGATGTGGCGATTGCCAATGCGACCATTTTTATGGCGCAGGATCGCAGCCATGTTGAAGAGGCCTATGCCGGTGATATTATTGGTCTCCATAATCATGGAACCATTAAAATCGGTGATACGTTTACCGTGAAGGAACCGCTCAAGTTTGTCGGCATTCCCAGTTTTGCCCCGGAACATTTCCGCCGTGTCCGTTTGAAAAACCCGCTGAAAACCAAACAGCTCGACAAAGGCCTCACCCAGTTGGCCGAGGAAGGGGCCGTGCAACTGTTTCGTCCGTTACTTGGCAGTGATTATATCCTTGGTGCCGTTGGTGTCCTCCAGTTTGACGTGATCATGTCTCGATTACAGGCGGAATACAGTGTTGATGCGGTCTATGAAGGGGTGGAATACGCCACGGCTCGCTGGGTGACCTGCGATGATAAAAAGAAGATGGATGAGTTCGAAAAGAAAAATCGTGGCCAATTGGCCCGGGATGCCGAGGGTAATTTGTCTTTTCTCGCCTCAAGTGAATGGCGGTTACAGCATACCATCGAGCAGTGGCCGGATATTATCTTCCATAAAACTCGCGAGCATTGCTAACCAGCCACTCTTTACTGCACAGAAACGACGATCACACCTGTTGCGTTGGCCGCCGACAGGTGTGATCGGGACGACTGTCTCAGCTTTCCTCTTTGTTCTTTTGCTCTTGCCGACCATTGATCGGCAGCTCGACAAAAAAGGTGCTGCCTTTACCGAGGGCACTTTCTACCCACACCCGCCCCTGATGGGCGTTGACAATCTCCTGAACCAATGTTAGACCGAGGCCAAGACCGCCAGGGATGCGCCGGTCGCTGTCATCGACACGATAGAAGCGATTGAAAATCTTTTCCTGATCTTGGGGTGGGATGCCAATGCCTTCATCCTTGATCCAGATAAACACATGATCCTGGCTGATGCGCAAGGACATAGTAATCGTACCGCCATCGGGAGAATATTTGACGGCGTTGGAGAGGATATTTTTAAACACCTGCTGCAGGCGTTTACCATCACCAATAATGCTCGGCAAACTGCCGGGGCTGTTAAAGACCAGCTGGTGACGATCAGAAACCATGCGGAACAGGTTGACGGTATCCTGCAGAATCTCTTCAAGATTGATCGGGGCAAAATGATAGGGCACCAGCGCTGACTGCAGCCGTTGCAAATCGAGAAAGTCGTTCATCAGCTCCTGAAGGCGCTCCATCTCTTTCTGAATCGTTAGGAAGTAACTGTGGCGCTCTTCGGCCGTTGTTTCGTTATTCTGCATAAATTCGACAAAGCCCATGATGGCTGTGAGCGGCGTGCGGATTTCATGGCTGACAGCAGCAACCGTTTCGCTTTTGAGCTTTTCGATGCGTGTTTGCTCCGTGATGTCGTGAACCAGTTGGACGACACCGAGAAGTTCGCCATGGTGCAGCAAGGGTGTCATCGTGATGCGGAAAAACGAGTTGGTGACTTCATCATGATAGATCTGCTGAGTTGCTTTTCGATCTATGAGGGCCTGTTCCATCAGAGGCGACGGATAACCGGAAACCGGCACCAGGTTTTTGCGTTGCGGACTGTCTTTAAGCGCGGAGCCGTAACTGTTGCTGATACGGCGGGCGGCCAGGTTCTGCTTGCGAATATTTCCTTTGGGATCAAGGATGGTAATGGCATCCGTGATCGATTCAAAGGTGATCGACCATTCGTGTTCATTGGCAAGGAGATCCTGTTCGGCATGTTGCCGTTCGGTAATCTCCTGCTGCAGTGATTTATTGATTTTTTCCAGTTCGCCGGAATGGATCATGACCTGACGTGTCATGGGGCGCAACATGACATACATGCCGATACCACCGAGGAAGGTGAGGCCGAAAGCAATGGCAATAACCGGCAGCAGTTTGATCCATAACGTTTTGTAAAAACTGTCCTGATTGACCATCGTGATCAGTACCCAGTCCATCTCCGGCATCTGGGCGTAAGCGACAATCCGCCGGATCTGACCTTCCTGACTGGTGAATTCAAACAGGCCGCTGTGAGAGGAGATGGATTTGAGCCGTTTTCTCAAGGGTGGGCAGGAGCGTATCTGCTGCTGGGTTTCACGATCAAGTTGCTCGGGAAAGATGAGAACATCCAGATCAGGAATCCGTTCCCACAAAATTGTCACCCCTTTTGGTGTTGAAAAGGAACCGGTGAACACTTGGTTGGCCATCGGCGGGGCGAAAAGGATGATATCCGTGCCGAGCCAGTTGTTATCTTTGAGGATGGGTGTTTTAAGAATCAGTAAGGGACGTCCGTCGACCAGAATCGGTCTGAGGAATGGACTTTCCGGGCTGGCGGAAATAGGATGCGTTTTTAGTTCATCAGGGACCATCAGGCCGATTTGTGCGGCGATCTGACCATCATTGCTCAATCGGGTGATGCCGACCGCTTCGGGGATGAAAACCAGCCCGTCTTTTAAAAACCGTTCAGTACTGCTTCTCAGGCTTTGCAGGGGTAACTCGTTGTCTTTATACTGTTCCAACAGGTCGCGGATGAAACTGCGGCTGGCCATCTGCTGACCCAGGCTTATGGTTCTGATCAGGTAGCTTTTGACGATCAGCTGTTTGTTTTCAACCTGTTCAAGAAGATTGGCTTTCCAGTTTTCTTTGAGTATGCTGTATTGCGAGGCAACGGTCAGACCGCCGATGGTGATGCAGATAACCAGCAGGCTTAAAACGACGTAAGCAATGAGTCGTTTGCGAAAGTGGCTGGTTTCACGAGTTTTCATGAATCTGTCCCGTTCGGTAAGGTAGTGATAATGTTTAACCTAGCATTGAATAGGCAAAATGCAATAAAAAGTATCCAGAGGGACTCTTTTTTATTTTGTAAAATTAGCAACTTATAAATATGAGGTATGCCTTGGCTCCGTCCTGGGACCATTGAGGCAGGGAAGGTAAAAAATTATGATGAATTTTTCTGTTCATACTGCGACCAGCTGGGAGCAGCCCGTTGATTGTCGTATTGTTGCCATGACCGAGCAAGGCTGGTCCTCATTGCCGGTTGATCCGCAAGCCCCTGAAGGTGCTTTGCTGCAGCGGGCGCGGGAGGATGGTGAATTCCTGGCGAAAAGCGGTCAGACGCTGTTATTGCATTGTGGTGATGGGCAGGCGCCGCGTCTCTTGGTCATGGGACTGGGTGATTCTGCGAAATTAACCGCACAAAGCTGGCGGCAGGCGGGCTCCCTCGCGGTATCGCTGTTGCGCAAGAAGAAGCTCTCACGCTATTTGTTTGAATGTGACACTTTCGGCTGTGATCCTCTTGCCGAGATTGCTGATGCCTTGCTTGATGGTGTCATGATGGAAGTGTATCGTTATACCCGGTACAAAAAGCCGGAAGAGTCCGAGCCGGAAGCGTTTTGCTGTGTGTTGAACGGGATCGATGATGAGGATCTTGCCGACGTTCAGTCGGCCGTAGCGCAGCGTGAGCAGATCAGTCGGGGGGTCTGGTTTGCCCGTGATCTGGTCAATGAACCGAGTAATGTCAAAACACCGGAATATCTCGCTCAGCAGGCATGGATGATCGCCGACGAGACCGGGATCAAAGCAACGATTCTCGGTCCGACGGAGCTCAAGCGCCAGGGGTTTGGCGCACTGCTGGCTGTGGCTCAGGGAAGCATCTGTGAGCCGCGCCTGATCTGCCTCGACTATCGCGGCGGTAATGAAGACGACGCACCGGTCGTTTTGGTGGGTAAAGGCGTGACCTTTGACAGTGGTGGAATCTCCCTGAAGCCCGGCGAAGGCATGGACATGATGAAGATGGATATGGCCGGGGGCGCGGCGGTTCTGGCGACGCTTTCGGTCGTTGCCCGTCTCAAGCTACCCCTCAATGTGGTCGGTGTGGTTCCGGCCGTGGAGAATATGCCCTCGGATCGGGCGACCCGACCTGGGGATATCGTGACCTCTCTGGCGGGAAAGACCATTGAAATTCTCAATACTGATGCCGAAGGGCGTCTGATCCTTGCCGATGCCTTGACTTGGGCGGCACAGTTTAATCCGGATGTCATGATTGATCTGGCGACCTTGACTGGTGCGTGCATTATTGCTCTTGGGCACCACAGTAGTGCTGTAGTTGGTAATGATGAACCTTTGATTGCTGCGCTTCGCGAGGCCGGCGATGCTGTTGGCCAGCCGATCTGGCCGTTGCCTTTGTTAGATGGTTACCGTGAGCAGATCAAAAGTCAGGTTGCCGATGTGAAAAATATCGGCGGCCGACCCGCCGGGACGATTACTGCCGCGGCATTCCTCAATACCTTTACCGAAGAACAGCGTTGGGCGCATCTGGATATTGCCGGAACTGCCTGGGAAGAGAAGGGTAAACCGGGGCAGCCGGTCGGTGGAACCGGGGTTGGCGTGCGGGCTTTGGTGGAATTTTTGCAGAAGCGTTGCTCCGCCTGATCAGAGCAGCTCTACTCGAAGACGTGTTAATAGTAAAGGCTGGTACCTGCAGGGACCAGCCTTTACGTTTTGAGCTTATTATTCTCCCAACAGAGGACCGTGGGTTGGTTCGGCCGCCGTTGGCTGATGACAGTCGTGGCATTGCGTTGGCCCCGCTTGTCTGGTTTTGTGGCAACTGCGGCACAGCATGTGAAAGATTTTGGCGCGGCCAAAGGCGTTGTTTTTAGGATGGCAACGGCGGCAGCTTTCTGTTTTTGCATGATGGCAGGTCTGACACTGCACATACATCTTGTGCTCTTCGTGGTTGAAGCGCACCGTGCCCTGGCTACAGGTCAAGTCCAGAGCAAGGCTTTGTGTACTCCATAACAGGATCACGATTCCAGACCACAGAAGATGTTCGATTTTCATTGCTTGCGCTTAAAGATGTCAGCCTTGGGATTGGAGACCCGGTCCAGAAACAACAGGCCGTCCAAATGGTCCAATTCATGCTGGATGGCAACCGCCTCAAATCCTTTGCAGCGCACGACCTGGTCTTGGCCGTCACGGTCATGATACTGGACAACAATCTCCCTTGCCCGATCAACATTGCCGGTGTAGTCAGGCACACTCATGCAGCCTTCACGCATCACTTTGCTGCCGGTGGACTCAATAATGGTCGGGTTGATCAGGGTCAGAAGGCCGTGATTGTGTTTTTTTCCCAATTTGCTGTTGGAAACGTCGACCACTGCGACGCGTCGGCATACACCGATTTGTGGGGCGGCAATGCCGACGGAATGTCCTGAGTCATACATGGTATCGACCAGGTCCTGCACCAATTCATCCGTTTCCGGGTGGCCTATCTCGGCCGGCTCACAGATCTCTTTCAATCGTGGGTCGGGATAGACCAGAACCTCACGTACTGCCATGTTATAACTCCACTGGTGTCACGGTGCGCACCGAGATGTCGACACTGAGTTGTTTTTTCAGTTCACTCATCATGTCTCTGATATCGTCGGTTGTCATCTCTTCGGGCAACACGGTTTCACACATCATGACATAAACCGGGCGCTCGGAAGAGCCGATCAGTTTGGTATTCAGGTCAATAATGTTGATGTTGTTTTCGCTGAGAACTTTTGTGACCTGATAGACGATACCGGGTTTGTCCGATCCGTACACGGAGATCATGCACAATTCGCCGGGCAGTTCCGGGCGTTGTTCGCCACCGGGTTTCAGGGTGCGCACAAATACGGACAAGCCCTGTTCTTCAAGCTGGGTAAACGCCGTGGCAATTTCGTCCCGATCCGTAATGGTCGGATGAGAGATGATGAGAATCATGGCGAATTGACCGCCGAGAATGTTGTTGCTTGAATCAGCGATGTTGCAGCCGAGCTGGTAAAGAATTTCAGCGGTACTGGAAACAATCCCAGGGCGGTCACGGCCGATAATGGTCAGGGCAAAGTGTTGCATGGCTCCTCCAGATAAAAGACAAAAAGAAAATATACCACGGTCCTTGCGCTTAGGCCATACAGGAATAGCGAGGAATGGGGTGGTCAAGGCGCGGAGGGTCTGTTACCATCCTCACCAGTTTCTATTGTGATTCAAACGTGTTCGCTGGCTGGATTCGTTATGAAAAAACTGCTTCTACAATGTGGTGTACTGCTGATCGTTTCTGTTGTTGGTGGCTTTTTGATCAATATCGGCCATTGGCTGCACTGTGCTCAGCAGGCGTGCTCAACTGAAACCATTGTCGAGGATTATTTACCCATTCCCGTGACAGTGCCTCAGGTGCTCGCCTGGCAGCGGCAGAAACAATTGATCGTTGATGCCCGCTCTGCTGATGCGTACAGCGAAGGACATATTCCTACCGCGCGCTCTGTGCCGCGGGGTGACCGGAGGGCACTTGCCAAAGTGGTCGATTGCTGTTTGCTTCAGGAACGGGTTCTGGTGTATTGCAGCGGTGAGCAGTGTGAAGATTCTTTTGTCGTGGGTGAAGAGTTGTTTCATGCCGGGTTTACCACGGTGATGTTGTATGACGGCGGCTTTGCCGACTGGCAGCAGCGAGGTTTGTCTGTTGAGCGGGGGATGCCATGAAACAACCGTTGTTGCTGGCTGTCCGTTTAATGGTTGCCGGCGTTTTTCTCTATGCTGGCAGTCAGAAGGTTCTTGATCCGCTTTCTTTTGCCGAGGCCATCGGTCGCTATCAATTGGTGCCGGTGTGGGGGAATCTGTTGTTGGCCAGTGTCTTGCCGATGCTGGAAATTGTGGTTGCCATTGCCTTGCTGCTGCCGCGGTGGTGGCGGGCAGCGTCTTTGTTGAGTATTGCTCTGAATACTGTTTTTTCGGTGGCGTTGCTCTCTGCGATGATTCGCGGTTTAAGTATTGATTGTGGCTGCTTTGGCGGTACTGTCGGCCTGTGGTCGAGCCTTGCCGCTGCGCTGTTGCGTGCGACAGGTTTGTTAGGCATGTCTCTTTACCTGTTTCTGTCCGAAGAATCCTGCCGGGAGTAAACCATGGAGTTGTGGCAGGAACGTTCGCGAAATTCCATCCTCTGTCCTGATCTGGTGGCTCAACGCTTCGGTCTTGACGACGCTGTTCTCGCCAAAGTGACAGAGCGCTATCCGATGCGTATTACACCGCATCAGTTGGAGTTGATCCGTGACGCTGACGACCCGTTGGGGCGCCAGGTGATTCCGGATGTTCAGGAGCTACTGGATCCTTCAGAGCTGAGCGACCCGCTGGATGAGGACCGTCTTTCGCCGGTGCCCAACCTGGTGCATCGCTATCCCTACCGGGTATTGTTACTGGTGGCGGGCAGTTGTTTCAGTTATTGCCGTTTTTGTACCCGTAAGCGCAAAGTGGGCTGTCCGTCCATGAGTGTCTCTCTTGGCGACATCCTCAAGGGGATTGATTACATCGCCGAGCATCCGGAAGTGAATGAGGTGATTCTGTCTGGTGGGGATCCACTCACCATGTCCGACCGGTTGTTGGATGATGTTCTCGCCCGGTTGAGTCGAATTCCACATCTGCAGGTGGTTCGTATCGGCAGTCGTGCTCCAGTGGTGATGCCTGAGCGGATCACCGAGTCGCTGTGTGCGTTGCTGCAACGTTACCAACCGTTATATTTTCTGACTCATTTTAATCACCCGCGTGAAATTACCGAAGCGACGGTTGAAGCCTGTCAGCGCCTGGTGCGCAGTGGTGTTATTGTTGCCAACCAGACGGTGCTGTTGCGTGGCGTCAATGATCAGGCTGATACGCTGTTCAAGCTGTTTCACACCCTCTATCGATTGCAGGTGCGGCCGTATTATCTGCATCAAATGGATTTGACCTGTGGCACCGGACATTTTCGGACCCGTCTGGAAGAGGGGATCGCGATCATGGATCAGTTGCGTGGACCGTTGTCCGGATTGGCGATGCCGAACTATATCGTTGATTTGCCGGGTGGCCATGGCAAAATTCCGCTAACGCCTGACTATGTACAATCTCTGGGACGCAATGCGCGTTTGAAAGCTGCAGATGGCACCTTGATCGATTATCCGCAAATCTGACGACAATCCACCATAAAAGCGCTACGTGTTTTATCCGCTTCTGCCCTGTTTGTTACGCCCGGTTGTGAAAGGGTAACAGCTGCTGACAGCTCAGGAAAAATGCGCTAGAACCGAATGGCGATCACACAATGTGATGCCATTTTTTTTGTGGGGGGGAGTCATGCTCAAGAAAATTGTTTGCAGCGCAGTGTTCTGTGTCCTGATGGTCTCGTTAGCTCAGGCGTCTGTTTACGAACAACGTCCGGACCGTGATGCTTTTGAAGCGGCACTGAAAAGCTGTATGGAAGAAGCTGGAAAAGACGAACAGGGGCACCCGGACCGAAAGGCCGTCGATGCCTGCATGGAGAACAAAGGGTTTAAGAAGCCTGAAGGAGGGCCTGGTGGGCCCGGTGGTCCACCACCGCGGGACTGATGGTTGAGGACATGAAAAAAGACGCCTGCGATGATCATCACAGGCGTCTTTTTTTATGGCTTTGTCATGGCGAATCGTTTATTCGACCGTGATTTTTGCGTCCTGAATGATCAGGTCATACTGATAGCCGTAGCCAAAGTCCTGATTCAGGTCGAGAATCCCTTTGACCAAAACGGTCTGGCCAACAGCGGCTTCACTGCTGGTGGTAACGGTCAAGTCATTGCTGCCGGCTTCACCGGTTCCGTCCTGGAGGTGAATCCAGTTGGTTTTCATGATTTTCGGGCTGAATTTGGCCACTTTGGCGCGCAGAATCACTTCTTTGGTGGCCAAAGCATCTTTCTGGGCAAAGATTTCAGCGATGGTATAGCCGTTTTCCGGTTTGGTCAGGCCTGAAAAGTCCAGGTCCATCGGCGCGGTCATCGGTTTTTGATGGCCCATTTCGGCAGCATCGCCCATCGCTTCACCGGGATTGAGCGGCGCATCCTGACCGGCAACCAGTACGCTGCTGACAAAATAGACGACGTCAAAGTCGCGGTTGAGCGTGTTGCTGTGATAGTTCGGCATGGCCATGCCTTGAGGAATGACGACTTTGTCGCCAACATTCACCGGAAATTCCGGTGCGGCTGCCCAGATCTCCTCGTGATCGGTTTTTACCTTGATGTAGGTGTATCCCGCCGTGTTCATCGTCTCGACAACGCTGCCGGACAATTGTTGAGCAGGAGCATCAGTTGCATGATCGTGGCCGGGCTCGCCGTGAACAGGCGCTGCCGGTTCTGCCGGTGTGCTTGCCTGATCGTTGGAGCCTTTGCAGGCAGTCAGTCCAAATGTCAGCAGTGCGATGAGAAAAAGATGTGTCAACTTCACGGAATAATCCTCCTGTGGATTTGGTTTATAATAGTTGGTTCACGTACTTGGGGTTGATGGTGCAGTTTTCTGATGATAAATATCTGAGTTTTTCTGTCAAGTTTATTCGTTTTTGACCATATACCAAACTGCGAATCTTTCCTATCTGCGTAAGGTGGCAATTAAACGCGCTGGGCGCAGCAGTAATTCGAGGGCTTCACGACAACTCGGACAAACCACATCCGCAGCACCAAGAGCGATCCCTGCTGCTGCCTCCGGACCAATCACCGCCAGGCCCAGCGCGGCATCTTGCAACATAAGATGGTCATTGTAGCCATTGCCGACAGCAACGCAGTTCTCCGTACCCAGTTGGTGAATGAAGCGTTGTTTTCCCCTGTCCTGCTCTTCAGGTTCAAGCACCTCCAGTCGTGTTGAAACGCCGGCCAGTTGCCGGGCGGCACTGCCGTGGGTGTCGGCCGTGATGACATGCAATGTCAGGTCTTGGGCCAGCTGCTGTAACAGTGGCACCAGCTCGGCAATCAACTGGCCGTCGCACGCTAGGGTGCCGTTGTAATCAAGAACCAGATGCTGCAAATTGAGTGTTTTGTAGCCGGGGATATCAATACGAATCATAGGTCTTTATCCTGGGCCGGAGTGACCAATGGCAGGATTTTTTCAATCGCGAAAAAGACCAGATAACGGTCTTTATTGCCCACATAGCTGCGTCCCTCTGCGCTGAGCATGGTCTCTATGCGAGGCGTGTTCAGTTCCTCGCTGACTTTTCGCAAATGGAGGCGTACGCCGCCGTAGCCGGGACCGTTTTCAATGAACAGATAAGCTGCATAAGGATTTTCCGCCACATAGTGATGGCTGAGTCGATCAAGCATGATAAAGGCAACGCTGCCGTCATCGAAAAAACGTGGCTTGGCATAGAGCGCCGAATTGACACGTCCATCGCTGCCAGCGGTCGATAAAATGCCGGTACCTGCGGTATCCCTGAAGTAGGTCTCAAGCTGTGTTGAATCCATTTGAATCTCCATGAGGGGTTTGATAACGTGTACTATTTGCACCCGCAGAAAGGGTGTCGATGGATAATCCAGCCGCTCATCTTACAGGAGATTTTCTTGAATTTATACCGGCTTTTGAACAGTACGGCATTGTTGTTGTGCACGGCGACGGCATGGGCTCAGCCGTTTAACGAACAGGTGACCTCTCCCGTGGAACAGACCCTTCAGGTGCGTCAGCAGGCACAGAAGCAGGACGATGTCTGGCAGGCGGAGCGGGAAAAACTGTTGGCCCAGCTTGAGCAGTTTGATCGTGAACGGCAACAGTTGCATCAGCACTGTGCGCAGTTGCAACAAAAGGTCGATCAACGGCAGCAACGCATTGCCGGGTTGCAACAGGATCTGGTTGAATCGGCACGGCTGACCGATGAAATGGTGCCGTTTCTGGCCACGGTTGTTGAGCAGTTGCGGCTGCAGGTGACAGCCGATCTGCCGTTTCTTGTTGAAGAGCGCGGCGAGCGTCTGGAACGGTTGGGCGAAACGCTGGACGATGCCCAATTATCCGTCGGTGAAAAATTTCGCCGCGTTTTTGAAGCCATGCAGGTGGAGGCCGCCTATGGCCGTCACTTTGACGTGGTGCAGAAGAATATCACGGTCAACGGTCAGTCGACGTTGATGAACGAACTTCAGTTGGGGCGGCTGGCCTTGTTTGCCCAGTCGCTGGATGGTCAGCGCAGTGCGGTTTATGATCCGGTGACGGAGCAATGGACGGCTCTTGAGGCAAGTGTTAACGGTGACTTGCGCAAAGCCGTCGAGATGGCCGGTAAGCATCGCCCGGTTGACCTGCTCAACCTGCCACTTGGAAAGGTGGTGGTGGAATGATGGCCTGTATCCGCATGGTGCTGACAACCTTTCTGCTTCTTATCGCCTGCACCGCTCAGGCGGACGATCAACGGCTACAGGCGCAGTCTTTGAAAGACAAGCAACAACAGGTAATTGCTCAGGCTGAAGCTGAAAAGCGGCAAGCTGAGGAGCAAGCCCGACGCCAGTTGCAGACACTGGCCCGTGATCGTCAGACGTTGAGCGCTGCTGTGAACGAGGCCCGTCAGGCCGTGGCTAAGTTGCAAAAACAGCGTAAGGAGCTGCAACAGCAGGAAACCACTTTAGCGGCCCGGCAAGCAGCATTGGAGAAAGAGCAGAAAGAACAACGTCTACGGCTGCAGGAGTTGCTGGGCTTTATTCATCTGGCCGCCAAGGATGCCGACGGCCTCTTGCAAAGCAGCCAGCTCAATGCCTTGAATCCTCAGCGCACCGAAGTTTTGAGCCGATTGCAGCAACAGGACGGTATGCCGGCCATGGATGATGTGGCAACCATGAGCCAGGTGTTGCTTGACGAGATGCGCGGCAGTGGTGAAGTGCAGATTGTCGATCACACCATCGTCGACCGCCAGGGCGAAAGTACCCGCGCTGAGGTTCTGCTGTTGGGTGATTTCAGCGCGACCTACCGCAATGACGACGAGTGCGGTTTTTTACTCTATTCTCAAGCAAGCAGTCGTCTGTTTGCCTTGTCGGAACTGCCGGCCCGGCGGTGGCAGCATCAAATCGACCGTTATCTGGATGGCGACAGTGCCTCGGCTCCCATTGATGTTGGTCGCGGAGCATCGTTACGCCAGCTAATGTATCAGACCGATTTTAACGATCAGATCCGTCAGGGTGGTTTTATTGTCTGGCCGATTTTGCTGATCGGCGCCGTGGCTCTGGTGTTGATTGGCGAGCGGAGCTGGTTTTTGCGCCGTAACCGCTTTAATGGTGGGGCCTTCCTCTTCCGCATGGAGCCGATGATCGAACAGGGTGATTGGGCTGGCTGTGAAGCCGCCTGCAACAGCCATGATGATAAACCGTTGCCGCGTGTGTTGCTGGCGGGGCTGCCGTATCGCACCCTGAACCGTGAAGATCTTGAAAATGCCTTGCAGGAAGCGATTCTCGGAGAAATCCCGCGATTGGAGCGTTTTCTCTCCACACTGGCGGTGCTGGCGTCCATCGCACCATTACTCGGCCTGCTGGGCACGGTGACCGGCATGATCAACACCTTTCAGGTGATCACCTTTCACGGCACCGGCGATCCGCGCCTGATGTCGAGCGGCATCTCCGAGGCGCTGGTCACTACCATGCTGGGGCTGGCCGTGGCGATCCCGATTATGCTCTGTCACAGTCTACTGTCGCGGCGCGTCGAGATGGTGATTGCCGAGCTGGAGGAGCGGGCAATCCGCTTCGTGAATGTGATCTGCAAAGCCCGGATCACTCCGGATGAACCGTCATGATTCATGCGCTGTGGTATCCGATCGAAGATTATCTGGCCAGTGGTGGGGTGGTGATGATGCCTCTGGTGCTGGTCTCACTGTTGTTGTGGGCTCTGATTGTTCACAAACTGCTGATGCTCAAAGCGTTGTATCGTCCCAGTTTAAGTGAAACGCAGCTGCACCAGGCTTTGCGTGATAACGCGGAGCGGGGCTCCGCCGGTGTGCAGGGGCAATTGATCCGCGAGTTTTTGCGGCGGCGTAGTGGTCAGGTGACCCTTGATGGACACATCGTTGATGAAGCCTGTCTGGCGGTGTCTCATGGCCTGGAGCGCAGCCTGACGCTGATCGGCGTTCTGGCAGCCATTGCGCCATTGCTCGGTTTGCTGGGCACTGTTCTTGGCATGATCACTACCTTTAACAGTATTGCCCTGTTCGGTACCGGGAATGCCCGCGCCATGGCCGGTGGCATCTCAGAAGCGTTGATCACCACTCAGACCGGTTTGCTGATTGCGATACCCGGCCTGTATATGCGTAATTTTCTTCAGAGACGGGTGGGAAACCTCAAACACCAGATCGAGTCGTTAGCATTGAATCTGAAGCGACAGCTGGTGCATGGAGGTGAGTTATGATCAATATCACCTCTAACCGTCGCGCCAAACGCCAAGGGCTGGAACTCAATATTGCCCCGCTCATTGATATGGTGTTCATCCTGTTGATTTTCTTTCTGGTAACCACCAGTTTCGTTCGTGAAACCGGTATTGATGTGCAACGTCCAACGGCCAATACCGCTGTGAGTAAAGAGAAGGCGACGATCCTGATTGCCATTAGTGACGATGACCGTATTTATGTCGAAGGGCGTGTTGTGGATGTGCGTGCTATCCGTGTCCATGTCGAACGGGCACTGGCTGAAAACCCCGAAGGCAGTGTGGTGATTGTTGCTGACCGGGGCAGCCGAACGGGAACCGCTGTCGAGGTGATGGATGCCTGTCGCCAGGCCGGTGCCGAAGATGTTGCCCTCGCTGCCGGAACCGCGGGTGGGAGCAGTCTGTGAGAACTGTGCCTGTTGGCGAACAACCCTGGCTTGCCTGGGGCGTGGCGATTGCCGCGACTTTGGCGATTAATCTGGCGCTGTTCTGGCTGTTGCCGCATCTGACCGGGCAGAGCGTTGAATCTTCGGCGGACTTGCCTGCTTCCGCTGTTCAAGTGGTGCGGGTGGCTCCGCCACCACCGCCGAAAAAGCAGACCGCCGCACAAAAACCCGAGCCGCAGCCCCAGGCACAGAAGCGTCTCAAATCGCCACAAACGCCGCAGCCGACACCACCGCTGTTGAAACTCAACCTGCCGCTTGCGCCGCAACTGCCAAGCCTGGGAGAGATTGCCATGCCCGAGGTGTCTTTGGCTGACGTGGCACCGCTGCCGGATATCTTTGACAGCGAAGCGCTGGACCGGCCGTTAACGCCGTTGTCGCAATCTCCTTTCATCTATCCGTTGCGTGCCAAGCGTCTCGGCATCGAAGGCTGGGTGAAAGTCAAGCTGCTGATCTCCCGAGATGGCATGGTTGAACAGGTCCATATTCTCGACGCGGAACCGCTGGAGATGTTTGAAGACACTGTGGAGCGCGGGATTCGTCGCTGGCGATTTACACCCGGCACGGTCCAGGGAGAGCCGGTTCGCAGCTGGGTGATCACCACCATCCGTTTCGAGTTGGAGTCGTGATGCGCCTATTGCTCTCTTTTGCCTTGCTGTTGTTGACGATCATGAGTCGGCCCTATGCCGTACAGGCGGAATCCGTTCCGCTTGACGTGCGGCGTCAGGTGGTGGCCGCGCAACAGCTGATGGATGAAAAACAGTACGATCAGGCGCTCCAGGCTCTTGGCGAAGACGGCGGAGCGCGCGATCATTACCTGCTCGATTTTACACGCGGCAACATCTACCTGCTCAGTGAACGTCCGCATCAGGCCTTACCCTGGCTGCAGCGTGTTGTTGACAAGGCTCCAGAATATCAACCCGGCTGGTTGAATCTCGCCCAGGCGCGCTACAGTGTAGATCAGTTTACGGCTGCCGGTGATGCGTTTGAGCAGGCCTATCGTTTGAGCCAGCCGCCACGTCCGTCACTGCGCTATAATGCGGCACTGTGCTTCATGCAAAGCCGGGCCTGGCAGAAAGCTTTGCCCCTGCTTCAGTCTCTGATTCGTCTGGAGCAGGTCGAACTTCGCTGGCGGGCGGCTCTGGCTCAAGTCTATCTGAGCCTGGAGCGGTTTGAGGAAGCGGTGGCGCAGCTGGAGATTCTCGCCCGGATGAGCGAAGGGGAGGAGCAGCGTCGCTGGCGTGAAGCGCTGGTGCAACAGTATCTGGCACTGCTGCGCTATGATACGGCGCTGGCAGCATTAAACCGCTATACTGGGGATGATGGTCTCTATCCTCGCTGGTGGACGATGCAGACCTATGCCTATCTCGAAAAGCAACAGTATCGTCAGGCTCTGGTCAGCCTCAAAGTCGTTGATTACCTGCGTGAGCTTTCGGATCAGGAGGCACAATTGCTCGGCGATCTCCATTTGCAGCTCGGCGTGCCGCAACAGGCAGAGCGCTACTATGCGCAATTACTGGAGCAACGCCCTGAAGATGAGACGGTTCTGACCCGTCTGGCTCATGCCTGTCTCAATCAGCACCATCCAGAGCAGGCTTTGGACTGGGCGCGGCGCGGGAAAAATCCGCAGTTACGCGCGTTGCAGGCGCAATTGCTGTTTCGTTTGGGCCATTTCCAAGAGGCGTTTGATCTCTTTGTGTCGTTGGCCAAAGCTGCGGACTCCCCTGGAACACTGTGGCTCATGGCCGGGTATGCGGCTTGGAATGGAGAACTCTGGCCACAGGCTCGGCAGGCATTGAGTCGGGCCGTCACCTACCCGGCGCAAAAAGAGTCCGCCCGAAGGTTACTCGATCAATTGAGCGAGCGATGATGACGTTGTTGATGACTATCATTGAAAATGCCTGGCTCCTGTTGTGCGAATCGGCGCCCTATGTGGTGTTCGGTCTGCTGGTCAGTGGTGTGTTGAGTACGGTTCTGACCAGTGATGTGATTGCTCGACATCTGGGGCAGGGACGGGTTGTTCCCGTGGTGAAAGCGGCGCTGTTCGGTATTCCATTACCGTTGTGTTCCTGCGGTGTTCTGCCCGCAGCTGTGACGCTTAAGAAACAGGGGGCGAATCGGGGTGCGCTCAGCGCCTTCATGATTGCCACACCGGAGTCCGGCGTGGATTCTATTGCGATCAGCTATGCTCTTCTGGACCCTTTTCTGACGGTTATGCGCCCCGTTGCCGCCTTGCTCAGCGCTGTTGCCGCCGGAGTTGTGGAAAATCTGTTCATTGATACCTCTGTGCCTGCAGTTGCGACCCAGGCCTGTTGTTGCTCCGCTTCTCCCTCGCGCCGCACGTTGCGACAGGGGCTGCATTATGCGTTCAGCACTGTTTGGCAGGATATGGCCCTGTGGTTTTTCTCCGGTCTGTTCCTAGCTGGGATGATAACGGCCCTGGTGCCACCTTCGGTCATGGAACGATGGCTGGGGGGAGGGTTTTCTTCTCTACTTGTGATGCTTGTCGTCGGTGTGCCGATTTATATCTGTGCCAGCGCCTCAACGCCAATCGCCGCCGCACTCATCATGCAGGGCGTCAGCCCCGGGGCTGCATTGGTGTTTTTGCTCGCCGGACCGGCGACTAATGTCACCTCTCTAACCGTCCTGGTGTCGATTCTCGGTAAACGGGGAACGGTTGTCTATTTGTTGGTGGTCAGCGGTGGAGCCGTGTTGTGTGGCTGGCTGGTTGATGAGGTCTATATTTTGATGTCTTGGGTGCCGCAGGCACAACTGGGTGTCGGCAGTGAGTGGATGCCGGTGGAGGTCGAAAAAATCTGCGTAGCGGTGCTGCTGGTCCTGTCGTTACCGGTTGTCGCCCAGTGGCTGCAGCGTTTAAAAGCACTCAATCGCTAAGTGAGGTGCAGCTGACGACGCGATTGCGGCCCTCGGCTTTGGCTTGATACAGCGCTTTGTCAGCAAGACTGAGCACTTTACTGGCACCAAGTTCTTGACGAAACGCACACACGCCAAAACTTGCTGTCACTGTCCCGACTTTTTCGAAGGGATGTTTGCGTAGCGCCGCAAGTAGTTTGTCAGCCAGTTGTTCGGTTTCCTGCCAATTGCTGCTGGGGGCGATGATCAGAAATTCTTCACCACCCCAGCGTCCGACATGATCTGTTGCACGGATATTATCTTCGACCAGACGGGCAATCTCTTTGAGAACCTGATCGCCGACCGGGTGGCCATAAGAGTCATTAACGGCTTTGAAATGATCAATGTCGAAAATGATCACGCCGCAGGAGGTTCGATAGCGGATAAACAGCTGTTCCTGATCGTTGAGGATCTTGTCGAGTTTAAGCCGGTTGGCCAACCCGGTCAGTTTATCGGTTTCCGAGAGAACCAGCAGGCGTCCATTGTATTTGCGCAATTGGTAGTAGTGGACACCGAACAAACCGGCAATAAAGGCGATGAGGCCGGAAAATTTCCAAAACAAACCATAGTTGAAGCCCATCTCCTGCTTGACCGACACCCAACGATTATAGATCTCCTGTTCCTGTTCCGGCGTGACGGTATGGATCAGTTTGTCAAAGATGTTGTGTAGTTCAGGCTCGTCATTGCGGGTACCGATGGCCAGGGCGACCTTGTCATCCAGTCGGCCACTGATCTTGATGACGCCGGTGAATTTTTTCTGAATCTGTTCAGCGATGACCATCAGATTATCGACGTAACAGTAAAGCTCTCCACTCTCCACGCGCTCAAGGCCGTCACTGATGGACTTAACATCGACGATGTTGATTTGTGGATAGCGGTTACGCAATTCTTCAGCGATGGCGTAGCCTTCAACCACACCAATTGGCTGGGTGATGATGTCGGCAATGTCGTCGATGAAAATCTTGTCCATGGTCGTGGCGATGACCACCGGCAACGTGACATACGGGTGGGTGAAGTCCATATAGGAAGTGCGTTCCGCTGTTTTTGCGGCCAGAGAAAAGATGTCGCAGCGTCGTGCTTTGGCGGCGTCAATGGACTCCTGCCAGGAGGAGGTTTTAACCACTTCCAGTGGGATGGGAAGTTTCTCCTGAAACAGACTGAGGTAATCTGCCGCGATTCCATAATGATGGCCGTCTATCAGGCCCTCGAAAGGCATCCAGTCCGGATCGACACAGACGCGAATCACCTTTTTATTTTCCAGAAAGTTCTGCTCGTGCGTCGTGAATGCCGTGTTCTGATTGTGTTGCTGAATGACTTCGTCAAATTGGTAGGCGGGTAATTTCGCCTGTTTGCTGATGATGTTGCGGGACAGCAATTGCTTATACGTCAGTGAGGTCAGCTCTGGTTTGATGGTGCCGATGGGGTACAGATCAAGAAGAAACAGTTCTCGCGTGACATTGGCTTCGAAGCGCAATGCGTCAAGTGATTTATTGGGCGCATATTTACTGTGGATGATCTGAATGGCCTCTTCCGGGTGGTCAAGGGCATAACGCCAGCCTTCGTTGGTGGCGGCAAGAAAACGTCGGGTGCGGTCTGTGTGTTTGAGCGCTTCTTCACGGCTGGTGAACAGATTGACGGCGCTCATGATGAATCCGTAGTCTGCCGGATTGAGAATATTGTATGCCACTTTGCGCCGGTTCAATTCATAAATCTGATTGGAGAGAAACGCGCTCATGGCATCAACATGACCGTTGATGAACTCGTCAATGTCGAACTTCTGAGATTCGATGGTGCTGTTTTGGGCGGTGATGTTGTAATGGTTAAGGAGCAGCGCCAGGGAACTGTATTTTAGCTCATCACTGGTGCCCATAATCACTTTGCCCTTAAGGTCGGCGGGCGTTTTGATGCTGGGCTGAGTGACGAAAACCAAAGGGGAACGTTGGAAATAGGAGGCCAGCAGAACAATCGGCAGGATCTCCTTGTTTTCAACAATTAAGCTGGAGTTATGCATGCCGAAGTTGACATTGCGGGACATGACTTCATGGACGATGTTGATCCCCGGCTGATACTCCAGCAGAGAGACCTCCAGCCGCTGTTGGGCATAAAAGCCTTTTTCCCGTGCCATGATAAAACCCGCATACTGAAACTGGTATTTCCAGTCGAGTTGCACCACCACCTGTTCAAGGAGTTTGTCTTCAGCTTTGGCCTGGCATGGGAGTAAGAACAAGGCTGCAAGAAGCAGGAAGATGTAGCGGCGAACGACCATGGTGGGTCCTATCAAAAAAAATAAAAACATAAAATTAAAATATAGGCGAATGATAGCACATGTTGATCCTTTTATAAAAATCGTTTGTCTGTCGGGGGCTGCTTCTAATGTTTCTTGTGGACTTATGCGGAAACAGGGTGAAGATAACGTTCAAAAAACGTCGTGACCCTCTGCTCGAATTCCATGGGATGCTGGTGATAAAAAGCCACGTGATCAAGGTGTTCGTCAAACCAGAGTTCCAACGGTTTTCCTGCGGCTTGTTCGAGAGCAAAAATACCTTGGGCGGGAACAACCTGGTCCTGCCCGCCCATCATCAAGAAAATGGCGCGCGGGCTGATGTCACCAATACAGTGTAAAGGCGCAACCGCAGCACTGTTAAATTTGAGTTGGCGTTGGGCAAAAAAGTTAATCAGGGTGGCAAACGGATAGGGAGGTAGTCCGGTAAAGCGTTTAACGCTTAAATTGATGGTATGGGCAATGGAAGCAAAAGGCGACTGGGCAATCACCGCTTTGATACGCGGATCTCGCGCCGCATAACAAAGAGCCAGAGCGCCGCCCATGGAATTGCCGAATAGGCCGAGGTTTTCTCCGGGGTGTTGGCGGACGATGAATTCGACCGCAGCTTCAATATCATGCCATTCGTGAAAGCCAAAACTGATCAGCTCTCCGCTGCTGCTGCCGTGACTGCGCAGGTCCGGCAGCAACACCCCGTAACCGTAACGCTCAAGCATAGCGGCAATGGGGATCATTTCGCTGCAATCCATTTTATAGCCGTGGCAGAGGATGATGGTTGCCCCATTGCGGCCGGGCCGGTATAACGCCGATAGAACTTCGCCATCGGTTGTTTTCAACTCAATAAACTCGGCATCAAGACGGTGGCGTTCAAGCTGTTGTACCGGGTGAAGGTCTGGGTTCTCGATATAATGCCGTTGACGTCTTTGCCAGGAATTGATAGTCAGCTTGCGGGCTTGTCGCCAGGAGATTACAAGGATCACCGCTCCGGCAAGGAGGGCGAGAAGGGGTAGAAATAACAGTAGGAAGAGGGCGATGTGCATGGATGTGAGTATAGCCTATTGGCGAAACACTGAAAAGTCCGTACAATAGGCCTCTTTTTGAATGACCAATTAACTCTCTTTGAATAACAGGAGTTTGCAGCAATGAGTGAAGATAGCAAAAAAATTATCTACAGCATGATGAAGGTCAGCAAGAGTTACAATAAGCAGCCGGTCATCAAGGATATTTCTCTGTCCTATTTTTACGGGGCGAAAATCGGCGTACTTGGCCTTAATGGTTCCGGTAAAAGTAGCCTGTTGCGTATCATGGCCGGAGTTGACAAAGACTTTAACGGTGAAGCCGTACTGTCTGAAGGGTACTCCGTCGGCTACCTGGAGCAGGAACCGCAACTTGATGACAGCAAGACTGTGCGTCAGGTGGTGGAAGAAGGTGTGCAGGAAACTGTGGATCTGCTCAAGGAGTTTGAAGAGATCAACCTGAAATTTGCCGAGCCGATGGACGATGATGCCATGGCGGCGTTGTGTGACCGTCAGGCTCAGGTACAGGACAAACTGGACGCCCTCGATGCCTGGGATCTCGACTCCCGCCTTGATCTGGCCATGGATGCGCTGCGTTGCCCACCGGCGGATGCGAATGTCAAGGTTCTCTCTGGTGGTGAACGGCGCCGTGTCGCTCTGTGCCGTCTGCTGTTGCAGAAACCGGATATCCTGTTGCTGGACGAGCCGACCAACCATCTCGACGCTGAAACCGTCGCCTGGCTGGAGCAGCATCTACAGCGCTATGAAGGCACGGTCATTGCCGTCACCCACGACCGTTACTTCCTTGACAATGTTGCTGGCTGGATTCTCGAACTCGACCGTGGTCATGGCATCCCCTGGAAAGGCAATTACTCGTCATGGTTGGACCAAAAGCAGAAACGTCTGCAGCATGAAGAAAAAGCCGAATCTGCCCGCCAACGCACCCTGCAGCGCGAATTGGAATGGATTAACATGTCACCCAAAGGGCGACATGCCAAGAGTAAGGCGCGTATCACCTCCTACGAAAAGCTGCTCAATGAAGGCGCTGACAGCCAGACCCGCGATCTGGAAATCTACATTCCGCCCGGACCGCGCCTTGGCGATATCGTCATTGAGGCCGACCATGTGCAGAAAGCTTTTGATGGTCGTCTGCTGATGGAAGACATGAACTTCAAGCTGCCGCGCGGTGGCATTGTCGGCATTATCGGCCCCAACGGTGCCGGTAAAACGACCTTGATGCGGATGTTTACCGGCCAGGAACAACCGGACAGCGGCACGTTGACCCTCGGTAGCACAGTACAGCTCGGCTATGTCGATCAGAGTCGCGATGTACTGGATGGGAACAAGACCATCTGGGAAGAAGTCAGCGGCGGTCAGGACATGATGATGCTCGGCACCCGCGAGGTCAATTCCCGAGCCTACGTGGCGCGTTTCAACTTCTCCGGCAGTGATCAGCAGAAAAAAGTCGGCACTCTGTCCGGTGGTGAGCGTAACCGGGTGCATCTGGCCAAGATTCTCAGCGGCGGTGCCAATGTGCTGCTGCTTGACGAACCGACCAATGATCTTGATGTCAATACTATGCGTGCACTTGAAGAGGCGCTGGAAAACTTTGCCGGATGTGCGGTGGTGATCAGCCATGATCGCTGGTTCCTCGACCGTATTGCCACCCATATGCTTGCATTTGAGGGCGACAGTCAGGTGGTGTGGTATGAAGGCAATTACAGTGAGTACGAAGAGGACCGCCGCAAGCGACTGGGACGAGATGCTGATCAGCCGCACCGTATCCGTTACCGGGATTTGACGCGAGCCTGATTGTGAACGTTTCGTCCGTATTGGAAAAGCCCCGACCTGTTGGCCGGGGCTTTTTCATGTGTCTTTGGTCTGTTTTTCAAGGTCACGGTCGCCGGGACTCGCCCCGGCAGGCGACATCCTTTTGACTTGCCGCTCGAAAGGATGCAAAAACCGGCTGAACTTCTCCTGAACCTAGGGGGCGTTCTCAATCAGCTTTCATGGCCCTATTTTGGCTCTTTTCCGCGTCAACAGCGTTACATGTCGTTGCCATAGAATAACTATGGCGCCTCCATGTGCCTTGTTGACACGAAAAATCCCTCAAAATATTCCTCATTCTTCTGATTGAGAACGGCCCCTAGCTTCACCGACGCTGAATCTGTTTCCGTAATGCATCACGGATTCGGCTTGCCTCCCTTTAGCTCGGCAAATCGTGCAACGCATCAACTCTGGAGTAAAACCTTGATAATGATCTTGTGTTTTTCTCTATTTTTACGTGGCACCGATCAAGCGGGTGGGACGGTGTCCACCCTACTTTAGAGTGTTCTTTGGCACCAAACATTCATGTTCGGCAGCGCCGAATTCAATGATGGGAGTTGATTCTGCGCCACTTTTATTGAAGCAGAAGTCGTCCTCCCCGCGGGTGAAAGACCATGTGATGTGGGGAGCACATCCAACTTTTGAGCAAGTGTTGACAGTGTCTCAGCTTAAAACATCTTACGATAATACGGCTCGTTTTTTGGCGTCAGTGTCGATGGGAATTCCCCTGCAGGATTGGGGACAAACGAACCATGATAGTGGCAGCGTTCACAGGGAATTGGGTCCGGAGCCGAGTGTGCACCGTCCTGATTGTAGTCGTGGCAGCCGCAACCGCCCACCATCATGGCGCTGTAAGGGCTGAGTTGGCCGCGGCCGTGATGGGAATACTTCCAGTCATTGATAGCACCCTGAGCATAGGCATAATCATCCATGTGACATTGACGACACTGGTTGCCGCGGTCACCGGCAACGACACCCACCGCACCGACATCCTGACCGTTGATGCCACGACGGATGAGAAAATTATTGGAAGAACCGTGGGGTTCATGGCAATCCAGACAGGAAAGGACATAGCCACCGAGAACACCGAATGGAGTACGGCTGAAAACTTCATACGCATCGGGGATGCCATGGCGCTCCGTGTCCCAGTTGATGACGGACAGATTGCGATTCTGTGTGGAACTGTAAATACTGTCGCAATGGCAATCGAGACAGAAAGTATTGTAGTCCGGTGTCAGCTGGCCGTCCGCCTGGGAATAGCCCACTCCGGCAGGTTCGTAGGTTGCGCTGTAAATGTCGCTCGGGTGGCTGCCGCTATAGGCGTAAAAAGGGGCCTGGTAAATGGACGAATAGTCACTCATCTGCTCAAATTCGTCATCTCCCCATTGGTCATAATGATCTGATGGCAGCGAGATGGTTGCGTAACTCGCATCGGTCAGGTGTTCTTTGTTCTGTCGGGCTAAATGAGGATTGTGGCAGGCGGTGCACGGGTCGGAATTCTCAGTGAACCAGCCACCATTCTTTTTCCCGTACTCCGGATGCTCTTTCATATAGTTCCAGATATCATAAAGATTATGATTCGAACCACCTGAGTCGATCTGATTGAACTGGCCCATAATGCTGGTCGGACCGTTGATATGACCGCCGAAAGTCTCTGCATAGTCTTTGTTGATCATGGAGCCGTTGTTGGCCTGATAACTGCCGTTGTCGGTATGACAGTAGAAACAGAACAGGTCGCTTTGCTGATAGTCACTGCTCGCGGTGATTTTTGACGTATCAAAGGTGGGGGCAAACAGGGCAAAAGACGATGGACCGCCGTCATCAGGTCCCGGTTCGAGATCATCAATGCTGGCGTGTTGTTCATGACAATGGGCACAATTGCCGATTGCATAAATATCGGGAGGCGGGAAAGGCCCCTGAGTGCGCTTTACCCCGGTTTCGCTATTGCCATGAGCAGAAAGAGAATAGGTCCCTGCCGTGGCAATGGCGGAACAAAAAATAAACGACAAGGCGCTGACCACCATTGGCCAGGCATGATACATGGCGTGCATATGAA
This sequence comes from uncultured Desulfuromonas sp., assembly GCF_963666745.1. NCBI lineage: Bacteria > Pseudomonadati > Thermodesulfobacteriota > Desulfuromonadia > Desulfuromonadales > Desulfuromonadaceae > Desulfuromonas > uncultured Desulfuromonas sp. Next base: position 3,685,169 of record NZ_OY762961.1, read on the forward strand.
CCCCTCATTGTCATTTAATCAAATAAAATAGCATGCGGGCGGCATGTCTAAAATTAATGGATCGCCGCCAAGCCTCATTGGCACGAGTGTAGGGGATTTGGCTTTAAAATGAAAGAATAATCGTTCTCGTGGGTAGTCAAAGGAGGTGCTGGAGCCCCTGAGAGGGGCTCCAGTCCACGATCAGATTAAGGGAATGAGTGCATAACCTTGACTTTGATAGCCAATCAGAGAAGCGAACGTATTGCCGACCAGAACAACGCCGGGAAACAAATCTTCTTTGGCGACCGCAAACAAGTCAGCGGCAACGTTGCAGGCTTCAAAATAGACCCCCAGCTGTTTCAATGCGGCAATTTTCGCTTGTAACAATTGCTCCTGTTCGGCACTGTTAAACTCGGAATCTTTGCTGACGATAGAAACTGCAGCGCCGCGCAAGGTAATGATGAAGTCGGGTTTAACCCCTTGTTCTTTAAGGGTAGCCACGGTTTTTTCAATCACGTTTAAATAGAGCAACATGGACTGTGGTGATGAGGTGCTGACGTCAAAAACGGCTTTGCCGGTTGTTAATCCGGCGAGAGCCCGATGATCATTGGGAACGCTGTCAGCAGCTGTTGCGGGTGAGGCCAGGACAACGCATAAAAGGATCGTCAGGCTTAAAAAAATGCGATACATAAGAACTCCCTTCAAGAAAGAATGATCTTTTTATTGTGCCTTTTCTATGACCTGGTGTCAATTGCCTTGAACCTATCCTGTCTTAGTACTATTTGATGTTTTTATGCCACAGATGTGAAAAACCTATAGTTATGAATATACTTTGCTTATCTAGGAGCTTCGCTATACTTTACTTCGTGATTTTTATGATAAATATAAAGAAGAATTAGCTGCTAAATAGTGAAAGATTGCCATGTCTTTACGACTAAGAACATTATTGACTCTGATTTTAATTATGGGTGGTGCGTTGATTTTGATGATGCTGGTCATGCATCGTTATATTTTTTCTGCTTTTGACACTCTGGAACACCTCCATTTCAATCGTCTTGCTGAACAGGTTGTGCAAACGGTGGACAATCAGGAAGAGTATTTTTCCTCTTTTGTCCGTGACTGGGCGGTGTGGAACGACAGTTATCGATTTATCGTCGATCAAAACGCCGACTACATTGAGAGTAATTTTACTGATGAAACCATAACCAGTATCGGAACCTTGTGCATCCTTTATTTCGATCTGGATTTTAATCTGGTCTACGCATTTTCTTTTGAGGAAGATCGTGACAATGCGCTGGCCATTGCCGCAGAAGTGAAAGAGGAGCGCGAGACGCTAGATTCAAGAAACCTTGAGGAGCAAAGCTGTTTTTATCTGTGTGTGCGTGATTTGCAAAGCCCCTTTCTTATGGCGATGTATCCGGTGTATCCAACGGATCGCAGCAAGCCGGCCAATGGTTATCTGGCCATGGGGCGGATGGTGAATTCGCAATATTGTTATGATGTCTCCAGTCGCAGTGGCTTTGATTTTAAACTGGAAAAGATATGTAGTATGGGGCCGCAGGGTTTGCCGACAGAAAAGCCAATCAGTGTGACCTTTGATTTTTCTTCAGAGGATTATGCTGAAATGACCTTGTGGGGGCAGAACCTTCAAGGCCAAAAAACGTTTAAGTTGGTTACAACCATTTACCGTGAAATGAACAACCATCTCAAGCAGGTGTTCAAGGTAACCGTTGCCGTGATGATTGCTCTGGGCGTCATTGGCATCTTGCTGGTTGAGTTGTTGTTGAATCGTTTTGTATTGTCGCCTATTTACGCACAAATCCATCATTTTAACCGTATTGGAGAGAGCGGAAATTTAACAGAGCGCTTTGAAGAACACAGCAGTCGTGAGCTACAGTTGCTGTCTCATACGGCCAACAGAATGCTGGAGCGGATTGATTCCTTGAATCGCGAGTTACAGCAGGCCGCCATGACGGATAGTTTAACCGGAGTCTGGAATCGACGTCGTTTTGATGAACAACTGATGCATGAGTGGCGGATTGCCTTACGTCAGAGTCATCCGGTCAGTCTGTTGATGATCGATATCGACCACTTTAAAATTTACAATGACACCTATGGTCATCAGGATGGCGATCAGTGCCTGCAGACCATTGCTGAGACCATCCAATCTCAGGTTAAGCGTGAAGCTGATCTGGTTGCACGCTATGGTGGAGAGGAGTTTGTTGCGATTCTTCCGGGTGTCCCCGGTGAGGGGGCTGAGCGTGTTGCTGAACAAATTCAATCCGCGATCCAGGCTTTGGCTATTGCCAATATCGATGCACCAAAAACGTCTATCATTACGGTGAGCATCGGTTATGCGACCATGATTCCTCAGCCTGGACAGGAGTGTGCTGAGTTAATTCACGCTGCCGATCAAGCCTTGTATCAGGCAAAAAAAGCCGGACGGAACTGTATTAAGAGGCTTTAGGTTTCACTACGGATGGATCTTCTTTTCCGAATGTCGTGGCGGGCAATAGTCTCTGCGATTATACGTAAAAAAAACACCCCCCGCAACGAATGCTGCGGGGGGTGTCGTGTTTAGGGAACTCTAGAGTTCCTGTTTGGTCCTAGGATTTACGGACGGGTCGTTCCCAGCCAGCTGATGGCGTTGGGATATGCTGCGGAGTAGTCTGAAATCGTTCCATCGATTTGACCATTCTCCGCCCAGTCAATGGCGTCAAATAGTGCGCGTTTGACATAGTAGCGGTTGTGGGCAAAGCCGCCTTTTTCGTCGGTCGGCAGTTTTGCATTTTGGAAGGCACCACGATCCGCTTCAAGCGCGTTGTTCTGGCTGATGACGGCACCCGTATAGTTGGTCAGACCGTTCTGGTTGTTGAGGAGATCGGTCAGCAGGGCACCTGCTTGTTGATAACCTTCGGCCTCGTGCTCCAGCTCCTCGGCAGCTTCATCAACATGCTCCTGAGTTACAACGGTAGGTACCAGTTCGGTGCCATTCCAAATGTCATGTGTTTCACCGATTTGGGTTACAGCAACAAACAGGGCATGCTCACCGTCATGGCAGCTGACGCAGTTTTCAGCACGAATGGATGTGATCGCACCAACGTCGTCCTTGTTAGCAACGGCAAATACGTGGTTGGCACCTTCGCCATTCATATGACACGCAACACAAGGGCCGGTGCCCTCTGCTGAACCGAGGCTGTCATGAGCGAAATAAGACGGTTTGGAGTAGTCCAGACCAGGATACTCATACGCGACATTGGTCAGCTCACTGAACAGGGTTGTTGCGGCAGGAGCATGATGGCCTGCAAAGCGGCTGCTGGTTGAAGCGACTTCGTTATTGCCGCGACCGCCATGGCAGACATAGCAGATGCTTGAAGCGCCCGAATCCGGGAAGACAACAGCAGCGCCATCCATCGTGTAATCTGCTGTGACGGCTCCACTGACGCGCAATGCGCCGGAGTTGTTGCTGTGGCAGCCCCAGCAGTAGAGCAGTTCATTTTGACCAGAGCTGGTGACATCACCAGTGTCCGCATCCTGTGCCCAACCGTCAAGGTGGGAGAAGTCATTGTTCGCTGCATCATACGTGGTCGGATCAGCAGCGTAGTTCATGAAACCAGTTGACGTATGACACTTTTGACAGCTTTGACGATCACCGGCATCCCAGTCATAGTGGGTAAAACCACCGTTGCTGGAGTCATCGCTTGCGCCTGATTCTCTGATTGCAAGGGTTTGATCAAGGGTGCGGTTCAGATCCATATCCGAATAGGCGGTGGCGACGGCTTTCTTAACAACGCCGATTTTTCCAGCATGGCCGGAATAAGACCATTGGTCGTTAATCGTGTCGGTATCACTTGAGGAACGGATTTCCTCAACGGAGTGCACATCGTGACAATCGCGACAGGCCCGCTCGTTCAAGGGGTTAATGACATAACCTTCGACGACAGATGTTGTTGAAGGATCATCATAGTGAGTGTCAGCGATGATACGGTAGTAAACATCTTCGTGGTACATCCACTCTTCGTCATCCGGGGTAACGCTGTCGCTCATGTGACAAGAGGTACAGGTTGCATATTCGCCACTGGCAACAACATGGCCATGGTCTTCAACCTCTTCAAACAGCAAGCCGCCGGCATTGTGCGGGTTGTGGCAAGTGCGGCATTGAACCGGTTCGTCACTCTCAACCGGCAGGACGGATGCTTCAAGTTGAGCTTTGTTGGTCACGTCTTTGTACAGGCGGCCACCAAGGTCGGTATGGCAGCGTGAGCAGACGGCCTCATTGCGAACCGATGCCGTGTAGTGGCGAGAGGCGACAAAGTTGGTTGCGATAAAGTTTGCTTCCGGATGGTGCTCCAGATGGTTGTCTGGTAGTTGGTCATGACACTTGGCACAAGCATCAATGCCTGGTTCCGCAACCGGAATCGGTCCGACACCGTAGTGTTCACCACCGGCGCCGTGGCAGTTTTCACAGCCCACGGTGACCAGGTCTGGATTGTCAAGCAGGGTCATCATTTCCGGGCTGTCACCAACGGGATCATGGCAGTCAACGCAGCCTTCAGTGACCATGTATTCGTAACCATAATGTCCGGCATAGTTGTTGACGTGTTTTCCAGTCAAATATTCGGAGACTTCCTCAGCACTCCAGCTGAAATCCTCATGACAGCCGATACAGGTCGCAGTACCGACATACTGGATACCGGTTTCGGTGTCCGAACCCAGATCATCTTCTGCTGGGGCAGCCGACTGGTCGCCGCCGCTGCCGGAGTTACTTCCGCAGGCCGTCAGCAGCAGAATGCTGCAGAGAACCACGAAAAATGAAAACCATTGTTTTACCTTCATTCCTACCTCCTATGTTGTCGTGTGTGTTAGTGACACTTACGGCAGGTTCGGCCATCGCTGGCACGAAGCATTCTTCCATCAATGTCATCCCAGTCCTTGGGATGGGGGTTGATCCCGAGACCGCTGCGAGCGCTGTGGCACTTGATGCAGACATCGCCTTCAGGGTGACACGCCTGACAGGTCGCCAGGTTTTTGCGCGCCTCGCGGGCATGGCCGCTGGTCCATTCGTGGGAGGGCAAAATCGAATCGACATGGCAGATCTGACACTGTGATTCGTTGAAGCTCTCATGGGCCGGACCGGTCGGACCGACAGTCAAGCTGCTGAAACTGCGTTGATGCGAAATCCCCGTCAATGAACCGCGACGGAAATCGTTGTGGCAGTCGGAGCAGAAGCTGCTCTCATGACAGCTGGAACACAATTGGGGGTTGGTGCGCGCCGCAATCGGGTGTGACACATGGAAATCGCTGCGGTGCACGTTGGTCATGCTGTTTCCGAAATCACCCATTTCGTCGGCAAACCCGGCACTGTGACATTCCAGACACTCGTTCTGCTGGTGGCAGGCAGCGCAGTCCATGGACTTGCTTTTTGCCGCAGCACGGTGACTGAGCGACCAGGTGACATCATGGGTTTTCAGCCCGGCAAACGTGACGTCATCCACCATGGTGGCCTCATGGCACTCCAGGCAGATCTTGACATCTGGAACGATGCTTTCAGCATCCGCCACATGGCAGGTGCTGCACGCATCGCCTTCGAGGATGGCGACGTGTTCGTCATGATCGAAGGTGGTGGCCCAGGCCGTGGATGTCACCAGCACGACCATGACGGTCCAAAATAACAATACTGTGTGCTTCATATGTGACTCCTTTTTAGAAACGGACATTCAAGCGAACGCGGCCGCGGTAATACTCGTCCCACAGATCGCTCTCTACCCGTTCAACCTTGGCCTGTAAGTTGATTTTGCGGTTAAAGGTAATGGTGCCGTCGACCCAGATGCGGGAGTTGGTGGTCTCATCCTCGTCTTCGTCAAGATAGCGTTCCATGACATCGAGATGAATACCGGCTCCAGCCTGGAAACGGTCGTTGATGGTGGCGGCAGCGTAGACCTTGATACCGGCCAGATCCTGACCGTCCGGGTCTTCGCGCCAGGTGCCGATCACATAACCGGAGAACCGCCCGGTGCGGATCTTTTCGATACCGGCTTCAAACACATTGGCGTCTTCATCGTACTCGTACATTTCACGCGCGTAGTTGACAAACGCACGCAGGCCCGGCATCAGACGCTGCTCGTACTCGACGAACAACTCCTCGTACTCATCCACGGCAAACACCGAGTAGATGGAGGTCGAGGAAAACACCGGCAGTGAGTAGAGATACTCGGCACGCAGTGACCAGTTGTCACTGCGGTGGTACTTGGCACCACCAAGGAAATAACTCACCGTGTTGGCGAGATAGTTGAACTGGGTCTCGCTGTAGACGTACAGCATGTCGTTGAAGTCGTAATCGACGTCCAGGCCGAACAGTTCATTGGCCAGTTCACTGTGATCCCATTTCTGCAGGTAGGACAGGCCGAGATTCAGATCGTTCATAAAGGTGCGACGAACCTCGATACCGGCAATAAGATCTTTGGCGTTGTAGCCATCGTAATAAGCGACATCGCCACCACCAAACACGGTGATGTCAACGTCACCCCAGCCCGAATACTCCATATACAGACCATCCATAATGGAAGCACCGGCGGTGGTTGAAATGAACTGACGTCCGAATTTCACGTCCAGACCTTCGATCAGGTCCCTTTTCTCCAGGTACGCGTAATACAACCGACTGTCGACATCCGCTTCGTCGGCCAGATCATCGGCCAGGCGACCATAGCCCCGAAATGCCAGTCCATTATTGTCAATGTCATGGACATTGAGCATCAGGTACTGGTAAAAGGGCACCGCGGTATCACCCTCGCCGGTGTCGTACCATTCGATTTCGGTACTCGACCGTCCTGATACTGTTATCCCCAGCGCGCTATTCAGTGGTAAACCCACTGTGGACAGGATAGCGACGCAGAGAAACAGCCGTAGCCAACATTTCATTCTGCCTCCCTTTCTTTCTTTGTTGGACATCATTGGGACTGTATTTCTCCTCTGTGGGCCTCCTTATCCTCCGCTTTGGTTTTGAGAAATACAGAAACGAACGTTCTTTCATTTGTACTGACTTTGTCACATCATGCAACAAAATTAAGTTAAAATTTATCTTAGATAATTGGCTTGTCCATAAAGATTCCTGTTTTTTCTTGATTTTTTTTATCAAGAATAGACAGAAATTAATTTTTCGAGATTTTTGGTGAAAAATATTTTAACTGTGGAAGGGCGTAAAAAAACCGTCCTTTGCTTTTTGCTAAACAAAGGACGGCTGTTCGTCGCGGAACGTTTGATTGGTTGCGAAAGACTGAGGCTCTCGAAAAGGTGAAAACCTTAGCGAACCAGTTTGAAATGAAACCGGGTGTAACTACCGTAGCGGCTGCGCGCATAGGATTGCAGTAGCCAGTCGACAGCCTTGGTCATGGAGTCAAAGGTCTTACGGTCAACCGGGATGGATAATGCGAGTGTGATAGAGGGATCCATCAGCGCTGTCACTTCATTGCCAACAGCTTTCACGGTGCCGATGGGACCTTCGCTACGGTCTTCGCTGAACACCTGGCTATTGTGGGCATTGCCGACCAGACGGTAGTTGAGCGTCATTGGAGCCTGCATACGACTCTTTTGCAGCTGGCGCATGGCCATGTCAATGCGGGCCATAGGGACATCTTCAGCGATGACACGAGCCTGCTCGTCACTGCGTGCGGCAAGTTCCCGCTGCGTTTTCAGCGCTTCGCGATACCAGTGGATGGCTTTTTCATAATTAACAGCTTCGCTCTTGCCGTAAAAGAAATAGTCGCCCAATGTCAGGGCTGGTTGCGGATCGATGCTTGCTTCTGCCGCCCTGCGCAACCATTTTTGGGCTTTGTCATAATCAGATTTCTGATGATAAAAGGTGCCCAGTCGGTTCATGGCCGGATAGCTGCCGGCCTCAGCAGCCTGGGTCAGCAGATCGAGAGTGGCCTGAGCCTGATCATCACGTTTGATCAGACTGGCTTCGACCAGCAATGCCATGTTGTACCATTGGCGGGAGGTCATTTTGTTGCCTGCATAGAGGCGGTTATAAGCCTGCGACAGAAGGGTTGACGCCATGGTGCGGTTTTTGACAACCAGACTGGAGAGCTTTTTTTGAGCCTCCGGGTTGGCACTGACATAACCTTTGGGTAAGGAGGGCGCATAACTTTCCGCCAGTAATAATTGGGCGTCAATATCCTCACGATCCGCAGCAAGGCGGATGAAATCCACACCCGTTTGCTGCAGCTCATTTTCGGCGTGGGTCACAAATTCCATGCCGCGCTCATAGTAGTCGTGGGTGGAACATTTCCAGCAGAGTTTATAGCCGTAGTTGTAAAGTACGGCGGCGCCAGCCAGTAGAAGGCAACTGATAAAAAGCACACTATTGAGTACCAGTTTATTGCGCGATTTCATGCAACTATCCTTCGCTCTGCCGATCAGGAACCGGGCAGGAGATTGTGTGGATTACCATGGCAATCGTTGCAGCCATGAAATTCTTTGAGCATTTCGGCACTGTGCGGTGTGTCGTGGCAATCGGCACAGGTGGCAATAGCGCCGTGCTCATCAGCATGGCAGAACGTGCAGTTCAGTAGTGCATGTGCGAGGTGTCCTTTTTTAAGGTCGCTTGCCGGCTCTTCGTGGCAACCGGCGCATGCGCTGTTATCAATGTTGTCATTGTAAAGCATGACGCTGACGTTGTGAACCGGATGACACTGCATGCAGCTCTTGCTGCTGATAAACTCAGAATGTGGCTCTTCATGGCATTCAATGCATTTGGGCAGATAGCCGTGACGTTCCAGGTGGCACTCGTTGCAGGTCATGTCGCTATGGGCGCTTGGCTGTGACATCTCTTTGGCCGGTTGCTCATGGCAAGCGCTGCACAACGGTTCCAGAGTGGCGAGATCGAGGCTGGCCACCGGAGCATGTGCGTTGCGATGACAGGTCAGGCAGGCGGTCATGGTGTCGCTCTCACCGTGGGGATAGTCATGGCACGAGCTGCAGGCCGGAACCCGTTCTTTCCAGGACAGCGTCTGGGAGAAGTTGTGAAATGTTTCATGGCAGTCGCGGCAGACCATCTTATGGGCACCACCACGGTCGCGCAAATCCGTGAAAATCTGTTCGTGACAACGGGCGCATTCCAACGTGGTCATGGGCTCAACAGGTTGAGAAAAAATATCGCTGTCGGCCAGGGCAGCTGTTGAGGCCGCAAGGACAAAACTCAAAATCAGCAGAGTGATAAAAGATAGTGCACGGATATTCATGGCTGACCTCATTGGTTGCCGGACTAGTTTTTCAGATTGTGCGGGCCGTTATGGCAGTGTCCGCAATCCGGAAAGTGTTGATGGATGCTTGAGTCATGGGGTTCGCCATGACAGTTGTCGCAGCTCAGAATAACTTTATGGGTACGGCGATGGCAAAAGACGCATTCGACCTCGGCATGTCCGGTCGTGTTGTCGGACAGCTGCTTGAACTGACCGCGGTGGCAACTGCCGCACAGGTCTGATTTGATGCCGCTTTGCGGGAAGCGTAAAGCCAGAGGGCTGTGGGGTTGATGGCATTTCAGGCAGTCGCGATAGTTCATGCTGGCATTGTGGCCGTCATGGCAGTCTAGGCAGGACATGGCGTCACCATGTTCCTGATGGCATTCGTTGCAGTCCATACCGCCATGCGCGCTCGGCCATTCGTTCATCTCCCGTTGTGGGGTTGCATGGCAGGAAACGCAAACCGGCTTGATCGGTGAGACGGCCGTCAGATCGATCTTCAACGGGGCGTGTGGACGATGGCAAGCCGTGCAGTTGTCCAGTTTGTAATGAGGATGATCGCCGGGAGCATGGCAATCACCACAACTCGGAATAACACCCTCTTCATGAGGAGGATGCGCTGTGTGGCATTCGCTGCAATGGACCTCTGAGGCGTGAGCTTCTCCTGCGGTGTTCAGCTCGGCGACCTGATCAGCATGGCAGGAGGCACATTGTTGTGTCGGCGTGTCGTCGCTCCATTGATAGATGGTCGGCGCATGCGGTTGGTGGCAGCCCAGGCAGTCACGATATGTCATGTCAGGGCTGTGTTTATCGTGGCAGTCGATACAGGTTGAAAACTGACCGTCGTCGGTGCCGTGTTGCATGTGGCAGTCATTGCACTGTTGCTCACTGTGGAGGCTCGGCGTTTTTTCCATGGTCTTGCCGACATCCTCATGGCAGCTCAGGCAGGCTTTTTTCGGCTCGTTCAGTGCGCTGAGGTCGTTGATGCCGGGAGCGTGAGGATTATGACAGTTGCTACAGCCGTCAAGAGCAAAATGGCTCTGGTCGTCGCGGCTGTGGCAGTCGCTGCATTCAGGAATGACGGCATCACCGATGGGCGGATGGCTTTCATGGCAGCCAAGGCAGCCCATGTCATCGCGGTGGGCACCACCATGATCACGAATGTCTACCGAGGGTTGGTGGTGACACTTGATGCAGTCGGCGTCCGTCAGCGGGACGGCCGTGATCTCGCCAAAACTTACAGAGGCGCAGAGCAGCAGCGAACTAAACAGCAGGGCACCTGCCGACAGACGTTTTGCAAAAGCAAGACACATCATGGAATCCAACCGTCAATGAAATGAATGAAAAAAGGGTGCAGCGGGTGCCGTTGTCTCTGTCGGCACCCGCTGCTCTGTGTTATTCGGCCAATGCGTGGGGGTTGATATGACACTCAACGCAGGTCGGATACTTTTCGTGCATGATACCGTGGGGCTTGCCGTGGCAGTCAATACACGGTGTGATGGTTTTGTGCTTGTCGACGTGACACTCGGAGCAGGTCATTTCATGGTGCTTCTTGGTCGATTTTGCCAGCATGGCGGCAATGTCTTCATGGCAGGCGGCACACAGCTCAGACGGCAGGTCATTATAGGTGACCTCTTTCGGGCTGTGGGGTTTATGGCACAGGGTACAATCCTTGACGGTCATGGTCGGCGAATGGCCTTCATGACAGTCGAGGCAATTCTGATATTGCCCTTTTCCCAGGCCGTGAGCATTGTGACAGGCGTTACAGTCCTGTTCGGAGTGCATGCTGGGACGGGCGGCCATCTCTTCACCCTGCTCGGGGTGGCAGGAGAGGCAGGCAGGCTTCACGTTGTTCAGAGAGGTGAAATCGATGTCAAGCGGATGGTGCGGGTAGTGACAGCCGACGCAGTTTTCCAGCGTGTAGTGGGCGGTTTCCTCGGGGGAGTGGCACAGCGAACACTGGGGGATAACTCGGTCACCTAACGGCGGATGCTCCAGATGGCAGTCGCGGCAGCCCATGTCGGCATGAGCCGCACCGTGAGCGGCAACATCTTTGACGGCATTGATATGACATTTGACACAGTCGGCATCAGTCAGTGTCTCTTCGGCTGTGGCAGTGGTGGTGAAAAACAGGCCTACGGCCAGAATGAGGCCGATAACGGCGACAGTTTTTTTCATAGGTTCCTCCCGGGCAACTCATTGAAATTCACTATAAAAAACAGCAAAGTAAAGAAACGATACAAAGCGATTGTATACAGATTTCTGAATTTCATATCTAAGCAGAATCGAGGCCGGAAATCAACATTTGACTTCACCAAAACGTGAAAAAGAGCCGATCAGGCCTTTGTTTGACGGTTGGAGAGGGTAGAAAAAAACGGATCTGTGATGTGGAAGGTCCGGCGGGTAGAAGATCACAGATTTCGTCGATACCATCGTGCTCTAAGGTTATTTTTCAGACGATTTTGCGTAGTGACATTTTACCGAAAACACGTTAGCCTCAGGGCTTTATTGCGCAAGGTTCTTCCGGCGGGAAATTGCCACCGGTGCACTTTCGTTTTTCAAAAATGAGGAGTGAAAAGATGGAAAAATCATGGAGTGTAGAGACTCTGGCGATTCAGGGCGGCTATCGTCCCGAATCGGCCCAGCCACGTGTGATGCCGATTGTCCAGAGTACCACGTTTAAATATGATAATGCCGATCATATCGCCAGCCTGTTTGATCTCGACTGCTTTGATCCTATGTATACTCGCCTTGGCAATCCGACCTGGGCGGCGTTTGAGCAGAAAATAGCGCAGATGGAAGGGGGCGTTGGCGCCCTGGCCACCTCGTCGGGGCAGGCGGCCAGTACCCTGTCGATTCTCAATATCTGTCGCAGTGGTCAACATATTGTGACCGCCGGGACGCTCTATGGCGGGACCTATTCCCTGTTCTACAATACGCTGCCGAAAATGGGCATTGAGGTCACGTTTGTCGACCCGGAAGCCAGCATGGAGGAGATCAAGAGTCATTTCCGTCCGGAAACCCGTGCCCTGTTTGCCGAAACCATCGGTAATCCTGGCCTCAATGTGCTCGATTTCGAAAAGTTCTCTGCCGTCGCCAAAGAGATGCAGGTGCCGTTGATCATTGACAACACCTTTGGCACCCCTTATCTGTGCCGCCCGTTTGAGCATGGCGCCGATATCGTCATCCATTCCGCCACGAAATATATTGATGGACATGCCACCAGTGTTGGCGGCGTGATTATCGATGGTGGCAAGTTTGACTGGACCAATGGCCGTTACCCGGAGATGACCGAACCGGACAGCAGCTATCACGGCCTGCGTTATACCGAAAAGTTTGGCAACATGGCCTATATTATCAAGGCGCGTGTTCAGTTGATGCGTGATCTCGGCCCCAGCCCGTCGCCGTTCAACACGTTTATGTTTAACCATGGCCTGGAGACTTTGCATGTGCGGATGCAGCGGCACAGTGAAAATGCTCTGGCCGTGGCCAAGCGTCTTGAGATGCATCCCAAGGTAAAATGGGTCACCTATCCGGGGCTGCCGAGCCATCCCAGCTATGAGCGGACACAAAAGTATCTGCCAAAAGGAGCCAGTGGCGTATTGACCTTTGGTATTGAGGGAGGTGTAGAAGCCGGTCGCCGCTTTATGGAAAGTACCAAGCTGATCGCCATGGTGGTTCATGTCGGTGATGTTCGCAGCTGTGTGCTGCATCCGGCCAGTACCACCCATCGTCAGCTCAGCGAAGAGCAGCAGATTGCCTCCGGTGTCATGCCGGATCTCATCCGTCTGTCTGTCGGTATTGAGAATGTCGATGATATTATTGCTGACATTGATCAGGCTTTGGCTGTCAGTTAGTTTTCTGTTTACAGTACAGGGACTTGTCACACAATGGGCCGCAGAATTGATGATTCTGCGGCCCATTGTGGTTTCATCTTGAAAGAAATGCCATGGCGACGAAGTGCTTTTTCAACAGACAATAGGCAAGAAATGCTCTATAGTAGGCGATTTGTGAGGGGCTGTCACATGGTGTGGGCTGACCACGCCGTGATGTCGTGTAATGTCGGTATGTACATGCAGGAGTTGTCATCATGCCAGAGCGTGAAAAACAACAGGATGATTCACAGGAACAGGGTGCAGGGTCTCGTAAAGGGATTGCCGCTCTGTTTGCGCGCGAAGAACTTAAAGATCTGTTTATAAAATATCTGATCCTGATCGGGGTTATTGAAGGGTTTATCTTTTTTGTCAGTTTTCTCAGTCAGTTAGGGCCTGAAAACGTACCGTTTCCCTGGAAGTCGTACTTTTTTGCCGCCTTTATTGTGCCGTTAACCATCACCTTTCTGCTTGGTGTCATTGTTCTCGGTTTTGACCGCTATCTTTACGGTCACCAGCCGTCCGGTGCCTCTGCAGAAACCTCGATCGGCCTGTCGCCATCGGAGCAGCAGAGCCGCATCCATAAATTCCATGCTTTTATCTATGTGATCCGCCAGATTCCGTTTTTGATGGGACTGCTGTTGCTGGTGGTGTTGTCCGGCGTTGTCTATAAGCTGGACGGCATTCTTGCGGTGATCGGCCATGTTGGTGAGCGCACGGCTCATTATCTGTTTATCGGTCTGGCGGTTGTCCTCGGTGTCGGAGCCGTGTTGGGTCTGGTGTGGATGTTTATGAGTTATAACCTGCGTAAAAAAAGCATGGAATACCAGTATCGCTACAAAAAAGATGTGGTGGAGAAAACTGGCTTGATTATCCTTGATGATGATCGGGTGATGGACCGCGATGGCAAGATGTTGTCGGGAAGTCAAGTGCCGCAGATCGAGCACAACGACGATGATGATAACAACGATGCGATCCTGATTGAGTAGATAAGAGTGTTAATGGGGCTTGATGGTTCCCGTTCTTGCAGTTCTGAGGTCAGAAAGTGGCCCCGCTTCGTGACCGGAGTGGGGCTTTTTCATGGGTGGTGTTGTCCTGCTTCATGTCAGCGGACGGCCACAGTTGGGAGTACTGGTGATGACAGATAAACCGCAACCGACGTATCTGAAAGATTATACCCCCTATCCGTTCGATCTTGAGTGGATTGAGCTTGAATTCGATCTTGAACCCCATCAGACGCGTGTTCAGGCCCGCACGCGTTTCTGCCGTAAAAGCGGAGTGCCCGAGCAAACCGCGTTGGCGCTGAATGGTGCAGGGCAAACGCTTGTCACTGTACTGCTTGATGATCAGCCTCTGACGGCTCTCGACTACCGCGAAGAGTGTGGCGGGCTGGTGCTTCCTGATGTTCCCGAGCAGTTTGTCCTGACCATTGTCACCGAGCTGGATCCCGAAGCCAATAAGGCACTGGAAGGTCTCTACCTGTCGAGCGGCAATTTTTGCACTCAGTGTGAGGCACAAGGGTTTCGGCGTATCACCTATTTCCCGGATCGTCCCGATGTCATGACCCGCTATACGACGACGATTCGTGCGGACAAAAAGCGTTTTCCGGTGCTGCTTTCCAACGGAAATCTGCTGGAACACAAAGACCTTGATGGTAGCCGTCACATGACCCGCTGGCAGGATCCGTTCTTCAAGCCGAGTTACCTGTTCGCCCTTGTCGCCGGAGATCTGGTGTGTTGCGAGGATTCTTTCACCACCATGTCCGGACGTGAGGTGTTGCTGCAGATTTATACTGAAGAGCGTAATGCCGACAAGTGTGATTACGCCATGGTGTCGTTAAAGAAGTCCATGGCCTGGGATGAGCAACGTTTCGGCTTTGAGTACGACCTGGACCGCTTCATGATTGTTGCCGTTGATGATTTCAACATGGGTGCCATGGAGAACAAGGGGCTGAACGTTTTTAACTCCAAATATATCCTGGCCCGTCCGGAGACGGCGACAGACGATGATTTTCTCAATATTGAGAGTGTCGTCGGTCATGAATACTTCCATAACTGGACCGGCAACCGTATTACCTGTCGCGACTGGTTTCAGCTCAGCCTCAAAGAGGGGTTGACGGTGTTTCGCGATCAGGAGTTTTCGGCGGACATGAACTCGGCCGCCGTCAAGCGGATTGAGGAAGTACGTATTCTGCAAAGTCATCAGTTTGCGGAAGATTCGGGACCGATGGCCCATCCGGTACGCCCCGAGTCCTATGTCGAGATCAACAATTTTTACACCATGACGGTCTATAACAAAGGCGCCGAACTGATTCGCATGATGCAGACTCTGCTGGGTCGCGATGGTTTTCAGGCCGGCATACGCCTTTATGTTAAACGACACGATGGGCAGGCGGTGACCACCGATGATTTTGTCGCCGCCATGGAAGATGCCAGCGGTGTTGATTTGGCGCAGTTCCGTCTCTGGTATTCCCAGTCCGGAACACCGGTGCTCAAGGTTGAATCACAGTACGATGCTGAACAGATGCGGCTGTCGGTTACTGTCAGCCAATCCTGCCCAGCAACGCCGGGACAGTCCGATAAGCAACCATTTCATATTCCACTGCGTCTGGCCATTTTAGGGCGAGACGGACAGTTGCAACCGTTGCACTGCGATGGTGTTACGGCGGTTGCCCCGGTAAGTGAACTGGTATTGTCCGTGACTAAAGCACAGCAGACGTTCCATTTTGACCAGGTGGCAGAGGGCGCTGTCCTTTCCGTCCTGCGTGATTTTTCCGCACCGGTTAAATTGGAAATGAAGACCCCGTATGAGGATCTGGCCTTTCTTATGGCCCATGATAACGATGCTTTTAATCGCTGGAATGCCGCTCAGCGTCTGGCAGGACACTTGCTGCTGGATTTGGTCGCTGCAGTACGTCAGGGGCAGACTCTGACACTCGATGCGACCTTCAAGGAGGCTTTTTGCTGCAGCTTGCTGGATGAACAGACCGATCCCTCTTTGTTGTCGCTGACCCTGACGTTGCCTCTGGAGAGCTATCTTGCGGAGCAGATGGAAGAGGTGGACCCTGATGCCATTTTTACGGCACGTGAATTTGTGCGTCGGCAGCTGGCAATCGAGCTGCGTGAGGAACTGCTTGCTGTGTACCGGCGTTGTGATGAGCGTGGCGCGTATGCACTGACCGCACAAGCCGTCGGCCGTCGTCGGCTGAAGAATCTCTGTCTTTCCTATCTGGCGGCACTGGCTCCGGAGGATGATGTCGTCTGGGCATTGCTGATCGAGCAATTCTCACGCGCAGAGAATATGACAGACGTCAGTACCGCGCTGACCTTGCTTGCCGATCACGATAATCGTGACAGTCGACAGGCTCTGGAAACCTTTTATGCCAACTGGCAGGATGATCCTCTTGTGGTCGAAAAATGGCTGTCGATTCAGGCGCGCTCAAAACGGGAAGACTGTCTGGAGCAAGTGGAACGACTGATGGGGAGTCCGGCCTTTAATCTGCACAACCCCAATAAGGTGCGTGCGCTGATTGGTGGCTTCTGCCAGGGGAACGCCGTGCGTTTTCATGACGCCGACGGTAGCGGCTATGATTTCTTGCGCCGACAGGTGGCCTTGATTGATCCTTTCAATCCGCAGATTGCCGCACGTCTGGTGTCGCCCCTGTTGCGCTGGCCGCGTTATGATGTCGTTCGCAGTGAACTGATGAAACAGGCTCTGGAACACTTGCATGATTCGTCACGGCTGTCGTCGGATCTCTATGAAATGGTCAGTAAGGGACTCAATCAGGAGAAGGGGGCCGAATGACCCTGGCTTGGGCCGGAATCCATTTCGCCATTGATCGTGGCGGGACATTCACCGATGTCTATGCGCAATTGCCGGATGGCCGCAGTTTTGTGCATAAACTGCTTTCTGAAGACCCGCAGAACTATCCGGACGCGCCGCGCGAAGGGATTCGTCGCATTCTGGAGCAGGTCAGCGGTGAACGTGTGCCGCAGACCTTCAGTGGCGACGGCATTGCCTCGGTACGCATGGGCACGACTGTGGCGACCAATGCGCTTTTGGAGCACAAAGGGGCGAAAACCGCTTTGCTGATCAGTGCCGGTTTTGCCGATCTGTTGCAGATCGGCGATCAGACGCGGCCGGAACTGTTTGCCTTGAAGATTGAACGACCCGTGCCACTGTATGATCAGGTGGTGGAGGTCGATGAACGGATTCGTCCGGTCCAGCCCCATGAACAGGCTGACATGACCGGCAGCGATGGGCGCGGCTATCGGCGATTGCAGGCGCCACCTCTTGAACTGGTCCGCACGCAACTGGAGCATCTGCTGCAGCAGGGGATTGTCAGTGTCGCCGTGGTGTTCGCGCATGGCTATGCCTGTCCGGAGCATGAACAGCAGGTTGGCGCTGTCGCACGGAAACTCGGTTTTGCTCAGGTGTCCTTATCGCACGAGGTGATGCCGACGGCGCGTCTGGTGGCGCGTGGCGACACCACGGTTGTGGATGCGTATTTAACACCGAAGATTCGTCAGTACGGTGAGGGTTTCCGGCACGGCTTCAGTGATGGCCTGTCCGGCACTGGGCTGCGTTTTATGACGTCTGACGGCGGCCTGGTGCCGAGTGAGTCATTTAACGGCAGCCGAGCGTTGCTGTCCGGTCCGGCCGGGGGCGTTGTTGGTTTTGCCCAGACCTGTCGGAGTGCCTTGCCGGGGCGGGCTGTCATTGGTTTTGATATGGGCGGCACGTCCACGGATGTCTCCCGTTTTGACGGTGAGTATGATCTGGTTCAATACAGTGAAATTGCCGGAACACGCATTCAGGCCCCGCAACTCAATATTCAGACTGTCGCTGCCGGCGGCGGGTCGCGGTTGTTCTTTCGTCATGGCATGTTCGAAGTCGGGCCGGAATCTGCCGGGGCTCATCCAGGTCCGGTCTGCTATCGAAAAGGCGGCCACCTGACGGTGACGGATGCCAATCTGTTGTTGGGGCGGTTACAGCCGGAATATTTCCCAAAAATTTTCGGCGATGATGAGCATCAGCCTCTAGATTTGACGGAAACCCGTCGTGCCTTTGCCGAGCTGACGGACGAGGTGAATCTCTGGCTGCAGCAACAGGATCGTCCGCCGATGACCGTCGAGCAGGTTGCCGCCGGTTTTATCGATGTCGCCAATGAGCAGATGGCCCGCCCGGTTCGCGCCGTGTCGGTGCAAAAAGGGTTTGATCTCGGCGAGCACGTATTGGCCTGTTTTGGCGGAGCCGGTGGCCAACATGCCTGCGCCATGGCGCGTAAGCTGGGCATGGAAACCATTTTTATCCATCGTCATGCCGGGATTCTGTCGGCGTATGGCATGGAGCTGGCGCAACCGGTGTGTGAACTACAACAGGCCGCCAGTGGTGAGTTGACTCCCCTGTTGCAATCGCAGCTTGAAGGGGTCCAGCAACAGTTGACGGAGGACGCTGGTCGCACCCTGCGTGCCCAGGGACTGGAGCCTGAACAGATCGATTGTTGCGGCTATCTCAATATGCGTTATGCCGGGACCGATCACGCCATGATGATTGCTCAACCGGAAGACGGTGATTACATCCGGGCGTTTCGTGAGGCTTATCGGCGCGAATATGGCTTTGAACTTCAGGCGGTGATCGAAGTCGATGATGTTCGGGTTCGTGCTGTCGGCTGTCAGCCGGTTGCGTTGCCAGACGGTGCCGCGACAGGCGCGGCGCCTGAACCTGTGGCGCGGGTGAACTGCTATTTTGATGGCGAAGACTACGATACACCTGTCTATCTCTGGCAGGAAGGCTGTGCCGGAGTGGACTTGAACGGTCCAGCTTTGCTGATTCGCGAGACGGCGACGGTGGTGGTGGAGCCGGGATGTCAGGCCTGTTTCAATAGGGATGGTGATCTGCTGATAACGGTCTCGGCTCGTCGTCACGACTATACCACGGCGCTTGATCCGGTTCAGCTGGCGTTGTTCAGTAACCGTTTCATGTCTATTGCCGAGCAGATGGGCTATGCCCTGCAGCGCACAGCCATCTCCACCAATATCAAAGAGCGCTGTGATTTCTCCTGTGCCCTGTTTGATGCCGATGGCGCTCTGATCGCCAATGCGCCTCATACGCCGGTACATCTTGGCGCGATGGGTGAGGCGGTGCGGGCTCAGATCGCCGTCGTCGACGAACCGTTATCTCCTGGTGATGTGTTGCTTAGTAATCATCCGTCCATGGGCGGCAGCCATCTGCCTGATATGACGGTTATTACACCGTTGTGGCATGATGGAACCATTGTCATGTATGTCGCTAACCGTGGTCATCATGCGGATATCGGCGGTGTAACGCCAGGTTCCATGCCGCCCTTTTCACGAATGCTGGCCGAGGAAGGCTGTGCGATTCGTCGCGTCAAGCTGGTTAAAAACGGCGTCTTCCAGGAAACTGAATTAACGGAGCTGCTGGTCAACGCCGGCAGCCGACGGCTTAACGATAATTTGTCCGACTTTCGGGCGCAGATTGCTGCGAATCAGTGCGGGTGTCGGTTGTTGTTGGAGCTGATCGGACAGGTTGGACTGCCCTGTGTCCGTGCTTATATGGGCTATATTCAGGACCATGCCGAAGCAGCGGTTCGTGCCGGATTGTTGCAGTTGGTGAAACGGCGTGGAGGGCTCCGCCAGTTGTCTGCAGAAGATTTTCTTGATGATGGCACTGCTTTGCGTTTGACGGTGGAGGTTGATCCGCACGGCGACGCCCATTTTGATTTCGGGCAAAGCGATGAGCAGCAGTGGGGCAATCTCAATGCGCCGACTGCTGTCGCGTGGTCGGCAATTCTCTATGCCTTGCGTTGTCTGGTTGATGAACCGATTCCGTTAAATCATGGCTGTTTGCGTCCGGTTCATTTGAGTGTTGCTGCCGGTTCAATTCTTGCACCGGATGAACAGGCCGCCGTGGTTGGGGGTAATGTACTCACTTCGCAACGCATTGTCGATGTGCTGTTTAAAGCCTTCGGTTGTGTGGCGGCATCACAGGGGTGCATGAATAATTTCACCTTTGGCAATGATGCGTTTGGTTACTATGAGACCATTGGCGGTGGCAGTGGTGCCGGATCTGGCTGGGATGGCTGCTCCGGTGTGCATACGCATATGACCAACACACGCATTACCGATCCGGAGATTCTTGAACTGCGTTATCCGGTTTTACTGCGTCGCTTTGGCCTGCGTTATGGTTCCGGGGGCTGCGGCAAATGGCGTGGGGGCGATGGTTTGGTGCGCGAGATTGAATTTCTGCAGTCGCTGACCGCTTCCATCCTCTCGGAACGGCGGGTGTTTGCCCCTTATGGTCTGGACGGCGGCGAATCCGGTCGCTGTGGCCGTAACCGGCTGTGGCGCTGTGGGCGGGGCTGGGTTAATCTTGGGGGGAAAAACACCCTTCCCGTCTTTGCCGGAGATCGTCTGCGAATTGAGACGCCGGGTGGTGGCGGGTATGGAAAATGTGACGACAGATGCTCAGGCTCTGTTATGATACACTCATGCAAAAAGGGATTGAAGCGCGTCACCGGGATATTGTGAGTGGCAGTTGTTTGTGATTCAGGGATAAAGCCATGCGTCATGACAAGAGTCTTTTTGAGCGTGTTCGTGAAAACGAACAATTGGCGGAAAAATTTTATCGGGTAGAATTAAAAATTCTCGCCACGCTGAAGTTTTCTGATTTTTTTGACACCCTGCTCAAAGAGATCTCCGATGTCTTTCAGGTGCCTTTTGTCTGGTTCTCTTTGATTGCGGATACGGAAATTGCCGCCATGCTGCAGCAATGTGCCGGCAACTGTGCAGATGGTAACCGGATTAACCTGATTGATCGTCATCAATTGCAGGGGCTTCTCGCAGAAGAGTGTTTGGTGCAGCTGGTCAATGAACGGCTACAGCGTTATTTGCCCCTGTTACCGCGCGATCAACACTATGCAGTGCGTTCTATCGCTCTGGCACCCATTACACTCGACGGCGTGTTGATCGGCACGTTGAATCAGGCCGATATCAATGCTCAGCGCTTTGCTCCAGGATTGAATACCGTTCTTCTGGAGCGTCTGGCGCTTAAAGTGGCGATCTGTTTATCGAATGTCACCGCTCACGAAAAGTTGCAGTCGCTGGCATGTCTGGATCCATTGACCGGGTTGTTGAATCGCCGTGTGCTTGGACAGGCTTTAGAGCGCGAGTATGAACGGGCCTGTCGTTACAATACGGCCTTATCCGTCGTGTTTATCGACCTGAATGATTTTAAACTGGTCAATGATCGACATGGTCATGATGCCGGAGATCTGTTGCTGCAATATCTTGCCGATTGTCTGCAGCGACACAGCCGTAATACGGATCTGGTTGCCCGCTATGCCGGAGATGAATTTGTGCTGGTTCTGCCGCAGACGACCGGAGAGAGGGCCGTCATGCTCATGGAACGGATTGTCGGAGAATTGAGCCGTCAGGGGATGCTGTATGGCGATACTCTGGTGCCGGTTTCGTTAAGTTATGGTGTGGCGTCTCTGCCGGACAACTCCCTGACCGGAGCGGGGCAGATGCTGAAAAAAGCCGATGAGGCTCTTTATCGTTATAAACGACGGAGTAAGGTGCATTCCGTCCCCCGTCATGAAAGTGCAGGTTTGAATGCAGATTAAATCGGCCCAGTTTGTCAAAAGTGCCACTCGTCCCAGTCATTATCCCCCCGAGGGGCGTCCTGAAATCGCCTTTGCCGGGCGGAGTAATGTCGGCAAAAGTTCCTTGCTCAATGTCATGGTGCAGCGTAAAAGCCTGGTGCGCACCTCTTCGACGCCGGGACGAACTCAGCTGATCAACTTTTTTGACCTCAATGATGAACTGTATCTTGTTGATCTGCCGGGATACGGTTTCGCCAAAGTTCCCATGGCGATCAAAAAACAGTGGGGGCCGATGATTCAGACCTACCTGCAGCAACGGCAATCCTTGTGTGCTGTGGTTGTGTTGTTTGATATCCGTCGGGTACCGCGTGAAGAGGACCTGCAGCTGCTTGATTGGCTCGAAGAATATGGCGTTCCGACGATACCGGTGATCACCAAGGTGGACAAGGTCAGTCGCAACCGGCGTAGTGCACAGATTGCACCGATTGTCGAGGCGACCGGACTTCCGGAGGAAGCCTTCACATTGTTTTCTGCCCTCTCCAAGGAGGGGCGAGATGAAATCTGGGAGCGTCTGGAAATCGCCATTGAGGATCGCTCCTGTCTTGACGTAATGCCCTGAACTGGTTAGTCTGTGGTGGCTTAATAAATAAGGAAGGGTAGATTATATGGGAATCGTCTATGTCGTTGGTGCCGGTATTGAGGGACAGGAAGGCTTTAGTGCCCGTGCCTTGACTCTGGTGCGACAGGCGCGTGTTCTTTATGGAGCGCCGCGTTTGCTCGATCTGTTTGGCGATCTTGACACCGAGAAAATCGCGCTCAGCGGAAATGACGATTTGTCGCAGTTGGTAAAGGATCAACCGGGGCCGGTTGTGGTTCTGACTTCCGGGGACCCGTTGTTTTTTAGTATCGGTCGTAATCTGCTGCGCAATCTGCCCAAAGAACGTCTTGAATTCGTGCCCAATGTCAGTTCCGTTCAGTCGGCATTCGCACGCATTAAAGAGCCCTGGGATGATGCGGTCTTTGTCTCCACCGAGCATCGTACTCTGGCGGATATCGGTGACCGGATTATTGCCAATGATAAAGCCGCAGTTCTCACCGATGCACGCCACACACCGGCGGCAATTGCCGAGGAGCTTCTACGGCGAGGTTTTGACGGTTACACGGTCTATCTGTGTGAGAACCTCGGGGCCGTGGAAGAACGCATTGTTAAAACCTCTGTTCAGGAACTGCCGACCATGCAGGCGGCTGAGCTGAATGTCTTGATCTTTATCAAGCGATATGACAATGCCGCTTTCGCCAACCAACCGACATTGGGGATTGCTGATCATGAGTTTCTGACCATGAAAAAGCAGATCACTCCCGAAGAAGCGAGAGTGGTTGCTTTGGCAAAATTGCAGTTACATCATGACATGGTACTCTGGGATATCGGTGCCGGAAGCGGATCTATCAGCATTGAAGCCGACTATCTGATGCCTCATGGCCGGATTTTTGCAGTTGAACGTAATGTCGAGTACATCAAGTTTCTGCGTCAGAATCTGAATAAATTTCATCCACGCAATGTTCGGGTTGTTGAGGGTGAAGCGCCTGTCTGTCTCGAAGACCTTCCCGATCCGGATCGGGTGTTTATCGGTGGTTCAGGCGGAAATTTGTGGGAATTGCTCGAAGTGGTGGATGAGCGGTTGCCGGCTGATGGCCGGGTCGTTCTGACGGCCATGACACTGGATACTTTAGTGGCTTCCAGTGATTTTTTTGAGAATTCGGGATATCGGGTGGATGTGACAACGCTCAATGTGGCCCGTACCAGCAGCAACAGCGACTACAAGGTTTTTGAGGCCCATAATCCCGTTTATATTATTGTAGCGACCAAGGCTCAGGATTAGCCGCCGATCGGTCAGCCAAGGAGTGAGGCGATGGATAGAGAAGAGCGCCGCCGTGACCCACGGTACAGCACAGTAAATTTTGTATATTTTACCCTTCAGGATCCTGACCACGGCAGTGGCGAGTACATGGCCAAGACTCTTGATGCCAGCTTGCATGGATTGTTGCTGGAAGTGCATCTTCCATTGTCTATTGGCCAGCGTCTCAATATGAGTGTCGGCGTTGGGGAGAACATTCTCGATTTTACCGGCGAGGTTGTTCATTGTATGGATTATGAAGGCGGCATGTTTTGCTCCGGCATCGAGTTTGACCCGATGAGTGCTGAGCAAAAAAGGATGCTGGAGGAATATCTCAGCACATTTGCTGACAAAAAAATCGAGTAACCCTATTGTGAAAAATCTACCGTGGAAGGAAGGGGCCTTTCCTTTAATGCTGGCTCCGATGCAGGGGCTGACAAATCGGGCTATGCGGGCTGTTCAATGTGAAATTGGACAGCCCGATGTTGTTTTTACAGAATTTGTTCGGGTTCATCATGCGGCGCGAAAGCGGATTGCTCCGAGTGATCGCAGGGAGATTATGGCCGCTGGTCGTGTGGATGTCCCTTTGGTGGTGCAATTGATCGGACATAGTGCCGATGCGCTTGGTGAAGCCACTAGAATGGTTACCGATCTCGGGGCGGACCATGTCAATCTTAATTTAGGTTGCCCTTTCGGTCGCGCCACATCAGGTAAAACAGGTGGTGCCATGTTGCAGGAGCCCCGGCGCGTGGCAGAGAGCGTGCAAGCCGTTCGAGAGGCTTTTAAGGGGTCTGTGTCGGTGAAGGTGCGCGCCGGATATCATGATCCTGAACAGATTTTTTCACTGTTGCCGGTTTTTGAGAGCTGCGGCGTGGACTTTCTGATTCTCCATCCGCGCACCGTCGTGCAGAAATATGCCGGAGAGGCAGATCATCGCATTACGGCGCGAGTGGTTGCTGCAACAGCGATGCCGGTAATTGCCAACGGTGATCTGTTTACCGCAGAACGGGCGCGTCAAGTCGCTCGTGAAACCTCAGCAGCCGGATTGATGCTGGGGCGGGGAGCTATCGCTGATCCATGGTTGTTTCAGAAAATTCGCAGTGGCACCTCAACTGAGGGGCTGGAGACTCGGCTGTCGCAAATGTTTGTTTATCTGTCGAAGCTTGCCCAACAGTATGCGACGCTGTTTTGTGGCGAACAGCAGGTGCTGGCCAAGCTTAAGAATGTCCTTGATACGTTCATGGAGCCAGCAGTGCAGCCTTTGGTCAGTCGTTTGCGTCGGTGCAAAAGTTTGCCCTGTTTTATGGAAGAATTACGTTTGTCCGCTGCAAAGGAGTAGAGCCTGCAGCTGGATCAATTCATCAAGGCGCAAAAGCCCATAGAAAGGATGTTCGTTGTGCTGTCAAATGTCGATTGTATACAATTGATGGATTGACTTTGCCGGGTAATTCATGGTAGTAAGCGTAGCGCTGTATAATAAAAACATACAGTGAGCGCAGTGATTACCGTGTGGTATCACTCAATTTACGTTCTGTCGACCGGGCAGGGAACTGTGTTTCTCGGGGGAGGTCGGCAACCTGCTGAAGTAAGGAGTATCTTAATGGAGAAAAGGGTATCGCGTTGGGTATCGTTGGGCCTGATTGCAGCCATGTTGCTGTTTTTTAGTGCCCAGAGTGCTCTGGCAGATATGGAAACCTGCCTGGAATGTCACGAAGATGTCGTTACAGCGAATGACTTCATGGCATCCGTCCATGGTCAGCAAGAGTTTGAGTGTCTTGATTGTCATCAGATTGCTGATCTGACGGCTCACGTCGACGAGGGTGTGCTGCCCGGTCCTGTTGACTGCGCAAGCTGTCACGATTCCATTGCTGAAGAACATGCCGGCAGTGTTCACGCTGCAAATGATGTTGGATGTGCTGATTGTCACAATCCCATTCATACCCTGGCAGCATCTTCCGGTGGCAAGCAGTCCATCGTTAACGGCTGCAGCAACTGCCATGAGATGGAAGGCTACGCCGAGTCCACTCACGGTAAAGCTATTGCCGAAGGTAACGAGGATGGAGCATCCTGTGCAGACTGCCATAATCTGCATGCGATTACCGGTCTGTCGACCTGTGACGTGAAGACCGCGCGTTCTTTCGGTACTGATGCCTGTATTACCTGCCACGGCGACGAAGAGATGATGGAGCGTAACGAGGTTTACACCGGTGCGGTTCATACCTATCTCGACAGCTATCACGGCAAAAGCTATCGCCTTGGTTATCCCGAGCTGACAGCAACCTGTGCCGACTGCCACGGCAGCCATGATATCTATCCTGAGGAAAATCCTGCTGCGAGTATCAATATCGAGAATCGTGCAGATACCTGTGGTAAATGTCATGAAGGCTCAACACGACTGTTCAGCCATTTCTATGCCCATGGCGATCACTCTGACTTTGATAACTACCCGGTTCTGGCCGTAACATTCTGGGCGATGACCTGCTTGCTGGTGGGTACTTTCTCCGTGTTCTGGCTGCACTCCATCCTGTGGATGATTCGTGGTATTGCCGACAATAAAGAGAAAAAAGCCGCTCTGGCTGCGGGTAAAGCACACATCGAAATTCCCGATGGTCACCGTGTTTACAAGCGTTTCCAGAACTATCATATCTTTATGCATCTGCTGGTCATTATCAGCTTCCTGATTCTCTCTCTGACCGGTCTGCCGCTGAAATTCTCCAGTCAGCACTGGGCACAAGTGATGATGGATTTCTACGGTGGTACGGCTAACGCGGCATTTGGTCACCGAATCGGTGCTTGCATTACCTTCGTTTACTTCGGTATGGCGATTGTCCTGAGCATCAACTTCCTGTTTATCCGCAAGGATATCCCCGGCATGTGGCTGCAGCGTCTGTTCGGACCGGATTCTCTGATGCCGAACTTCCGCGACATTAAAGATGTCACCGGTATGGTGCGCTGGTTCCTGTGGAAAGGTCCCAAGCCGACCTTTGAGCGTTGGAACTACTGGGAAAAATTTGACTTCATCGCCGTCTTCTGGGGTATGTTTGCCATCGGTGGTTCCGGTCTGATGTTGTGGTTCCCGACGTTCTTCGGCATGTTCCTGCCGGGCTGGGTGTTCAACGTGGCGACCATTGTTCACTCGGACGAAGCTCTGCTGGCGACCGGCTTTATCTTCTCGGTCCATTTCTTTAATACTCACCTGCGTCCGGAGAAATTCCCCATGGACTTCGTCATCTTTAACGGCGAAATGCATAAGGAGGAATTTATTGAGGAACGTGGTGATCAGTGGAAGCGTTATGAAGATCTCGGTATCACTGAGCAGTTCTTCAAAGAGAAGCCTTCCAGCCCGCTGTATGGCATGATTCTGCGTATCTTCGGATTCACGGCAGTTGCCATCGGTGTCGTGCTGCTTGTTCTGATGATTGTCTCCATTGTTGGTGGCACCCATTAGATAGCACTGGATTAAATCCAACAAAAAAGGGAGTTGCTTTGGCAACTCCCTTTTTTGTTGCAGATTGCTGTGCTAGAGTCGGCAAGCTATTTTACCGGAGGTGTCAAAATGAAAAAATTTGCCGTATTGTTAGGCGTATTGGGCTTGGTGTTAAACGTGGTCGGTGGCGCTTCCGCGTTGCTGGGAGTTTATCTGATCGCAGTAAAATCAGGTGTTGAAATGTTTGGTTGGGGAAACGCCGGAACGTTTGGTTATCTGTTCATGTGTGTTGGTTTGTGTCTGGTTGCGGCCGGTGTCTGGTTGGCCAGTTATGTGCGTAGAGGCTGATCTTCACCGTCTGAATCGCCGGTCTTTTTCGGTTCTATCTCTGCGAACTCTGTCTGAGTCGATGGCAACCGCTTGATTTTTTGCCGAAATCAACGCAATATAACGGTGCGAAAAAGTTGTTTTTATCCATTTGCACGCTATAGGTGAGTATCGCATTGCGTTTTTCTTTGCTGGTCAAATTTATGGCCGTTATCAGTACGGTCCTGCTCATTACCATGTTCATTTCTGTCGTGGTGAACGTGCGTTTTCAACGTCAGATTACGTTGGAAAACTCACTCCACGAAGCCGATTACTTTAGCGAAACAATCCTTCGTTCTACCTATTATCAAATGCTTGAAGATGACCGGGAGATGCTTTATCAGATGATTGATGAAGTTGGTGCCATGCCCGGTATTCGCCGTATCCGCCTGTTCAATAAAGAGGGGATTATCAATTTCTCCACGGACAAGCAGGAGGTGGGGACGATCATTCAGCATAATTCCGAGGGCTGTAGTATTTGTCATCTCGATACCGGTGAGCCGCTGGCCTATGCACCGACCGCTGCACGGGGGCGAACGTTTTATGACGAAAACGGCGAGATCTTTCTCGGCGTGACCAAGGCAATCTACAACGATCCCAGCTGTTATACCGCCGAATGCCACTACCACCCTCAGGATCGTGAGTTGAACGGGATTCTTGATGTGCAGATCTCGTTGAAAAACCGCATGGCACAGGTTGACATCTTTCGTAATTACTTTGTCATTCTCACCTGTGTCCTGTTGGTGCTGTTGTTTGTTGCCCTGCTGTTGTTAACCAAGCGTCTGATTATTACTCCTGTTAACGTGTTGATCGAGCATCAGAGACGGATCGCTGCTGGTGATCTCAGCAGCATGATTGAGGATGCTCCCAACGATGAACTTGGCGAGTTGGCTCGAGGGGCCAACCAGATGACGCGCAGCTTGCGAGCCTCACAGGCTGAGATACGCAACTGGGCGAATACGTTGGAAGCAAAGGTTGAAGAGCGGACCCAGCAGATTCAGAAAATGCAGGGCACTCTGGCCCGTTCGGAGCGCCTGGCGTCTTTGGGCAAACTGGTCGCTGGTATTGCTCATGAAATTAACAATCCTTTGACCGGTATCCTGATGTTTTCATCTATGGCGGCTGAGACGCCTGGTATCAGCGAACAGATGAAGAATGATCTCGATACCATTACTCATGAAACGGAGCGCTGCGCGGGGATTGTCCGGGGGTTGCTTGATTTTGGACGCGAATCGATTCCAATGAAGACCTTTGTTTCGGTCAATAGGATTCTCGACAAGACCTTGGCTCTGGTTGAAAATCAGACACTGTTTCAGGATGTGGAGATTGCACGTGAATACGATGCCGCTGTTCCCGATCTTGAGGGTGATCCCAACCAGCTGGAGCAGGTGTTTATGAACATGTTTATCAATGCTGCTCAAGCTATGCCGGCCGGAGGCCAGTTGGCCATCAAAACCTGGCTGGAGCACGATATGGTGATGATCCGAATTGCGGATACGGGATGCGGGATCTCAGGGGAGAACCTGGAGCGGATTTTCGATCCCTTCTTTACGACCAAGGATCAACAAGGCACCGGTTTGGGTTTGTCTGTTTCCTACGGAATTGTCGAGAACCATGGCGGGGATATTCGTGTTGAAAGTTACCCGGCGAAGGGGACGGCATTTACCATTCGGCTACCGGTCAATAGTGCGGATAAAGGGATTTCTCTGACAAGCCACTAGCAGGTTGTTCTTGCTCGTGGCTGGCGGACGTTTTCGGCGGATCTGTTTGCGGGAAGGCTTACTCGACTTTGCGGTCGCGGGCAGAAACCTGCAATTTTTTCATCAATGCCTGAAAGTTTGGACGTAGCATGCCGACATCTTCTGCGGCACGGGTGATGTTCCAATCATTGCGTTTTAAGGCCTCAAGGACAAAACTTTTTTCAATCGGTTTGACCGCCTCTTCGCGCAGCTTTCTTTTGATCTCTTTCAGCTCTTCCGTCGTGGCGGGAATATAACCGTCTTCATCGCCGCCACCCGGCATCTCCTCGCCGTACATGCCAAGATCACCAGGCATGATCATGTCGCCGGAAGCCAGTACAACAGCGCGTTCAATCATGTGTTCCAATTCACGAACATTGCCGGGGAAATCATAATCTTCGAGCAGGTTCATGGCGGCAGGACTCACGCCTTTAATCTCTTTATTGATCTCGTCGGCAAATTTACGCAGAAAATAACCGACCAATAAAGGCAGGTCGCCATTTCGTTCCCGCAGTGGTGGCATGTCGATGGGAATGGTGTTGAGACGAAAGTACAGGTCTTCACGAAACTCGCCTTGATTGGAGAGGTCGCGCAGGTTTTTGTTGGTTGCCGAAATCAGGCGGATGTCAATGGGTTGTGGTTTGGTGCCACCGATAGGCGTGACTTCACGCTCTTGAATGACACGCAACAGCTTGGCCTGTGAACTTAAGCTGATATTGGAAACCTCATCAAGGAACAGTGTACCGCCGTTGGCCACTTTGAACAGGCCAACCTTGGTCTGGGTCGCGCCGGTGAACGAGCCTTTTTCGTGGCCGAACAATTCACTCTCAAGCAGGCTCTCAGCTAACGCGGTACAGTCGATGGCAACAAAAGGCATGTCCTTGCGCGTGCTGTTTTCGTGAATGGCGCGAGCCACCAACTCCTTGCCGGTGCCGCTTTCTCCAGTGATTAGAACCGTGCTGTCCGTCGGGGCCACCTGAAGGATGCGACCATAGACCTTTTGCATGGCTTTACTGTCACCGACAAAACGATGAAATCCGCGATGTTCATTGAGGGTGTTGCCGAGACTTCCGCCCTCTCCAGACAGTTTGCGTTGTTCAATGGCCTTGGTGACCATCTCTTTGACCTGAGGTGGGGTAAATGGTTTTGACAGGTAGTCAAATGCCCCATTCTTAATCGCATCGACAGCGGTTTCAACCGTAGCGTATCCCGTGATGATGATCACCGGAACATCCGGTTGAAGGATTTTAATCGATTTAAGAACTTCCATGCCACCCATGCCAGGCATTTTCAGGTCGCTGATGACGACGGTAAAATCGTCATTTTGGACCTTTTCGAGCGCAGTGTGACCGCTGGTGGCCGTGATGACCTCGTAGCCTTCCTGTTCAAGAATCCGTTTAACGGCTTCTCGGATGACGGCCTCATCGTCAACGACTAAAATGCGCGGTTGGGACATAAATGTGAACTCCTTATGGCGGCTCGAACGCGGGTGGTATAAAGCACCTTAGTTTCTATCCCACCTATTTGCCAATGTCAAGCTTCAGCGCTGCTAGAGGCCCGTTTTTACGGCCTTCAATGCGGTTCCTTTTGCGATGGGCCGGGTGTGGATTGGCGGAATGCATGGCAAGAAAATGCACTGCATACAAATTCTATACAGTGATCTCATAACCTGTTGGGAACGCTAGTCCCCTGTTTTATAGTGCTTTATGATTGATTTTTATGATTTCTGCTGTATGTAAATTGTATACATCTTTGTTTTTCTCTGCAAGGATGTTTCTATTAACTGCTTGAAAATATAGGAACATTTTTTGTTTAATCGTTAGATGGAACACTCTTTGCTTTAGAAAAGCTTACGACGAAGGTGTCGTTTGCAAACCGCCGTCCGGGGACGCCCGGGCAAAATTATTCAATGTGATGCTGTTGGCTAAGTTTGAGGAAGGAGAGTCGGTACAAATGAAACGATTACTGTTATGCTATGCGGCCGTTCTGGTTGGTCTGATGTTGGGCCAGGGGGCTTGGGCTATGGAAACCGAGGATTGCCTGGGGTGCCATACGGAAGCGGACGAAGTCGGTGAGAGCTACGCCATCGATGGTGGCCTGTTTGCCAAAACTGCCCATGCTGAAGAAGGGTGTACGGCATGTCATGAAGTTGGTGAAGAACACCCTGATGATGGTGTAGAGGCGCAACTTATTGCGACGTGCGCTGATTGTCATGATGAGATTACCCAGACCTATACGTCAAGCGTTCATGCGGGAAATGCGGAATGTCGTGACTGTCACAACGCCCATCAGGCTCTGGCTCCGGTCAGTCTGTCCGGCGTTCAGATGAATGAGTCTTGCCAGGATTGCCATGGTTCGGCGGAAGTTGAAGGAAGTCATGCGCGCTGGTTGCCTCAGGCGGATGTGCATATTCGGTCCGTCCCTTGTGTGTCCTGTCATAGCTCCTCGGAGAAATTCGTTATTACGCTCTATGTGACTCAGCGTCAGGGCAACCGTGCCTATGCAGACTATGAACTGCTCGATTATCAGCAGCTGTCTGATCGCGTTGAAGGGGCTCCTGTGAGTGCTTTGCTGGATACGGATCAGAGCGGAGAGGTTTCTCTTGACGAGCTGTCTTCATTCTACAAGGCCGAAGAGCGCTCCGGATTGCGCCTGTGGGCCATGATGACCCCGGAAACTGTTGAGCACAACTTTACGACCATGGATAACCGCTGGGATTGCACCTATTGCCATGCTGCCGGCCCTGAGGCTATGCAGAACAGCTATGTGGCGTTTCCGACAGAAGATGGCAGCTATCAGCGGATTCCGATGCAAAAGGGTGCGACGCTGGATGCCCTGTTCGGAACCCCGGATTTCTACATGGTGGGCTCGACCCGTAGTAAAGTGTTGAATATTATCGGCCTGTTGATCTTGCTGGGTGGTCTGGCTATGCCCATCGGTCACGGAACCATGCGCTTTTTGACCCGCAAGAACAGACAGAAGGAGCACTAAAATGGAAATGCAAGAGAGAATTTATCTGACCCCGACCCCGGTACGTATCTGGCACTGGTTAAATGCCTTGGGTATCGTGACCCTGTGTGTCACTGGCGCTCAAATCCGCTTTCCGGAGTATATCAATATTTTTGGCACGTATAAGGCGGCAATTCGCCTGCATCATACGGCGGGAATCGTTGTCGCTCTGTCATTCGCTCTGTGGTTATTTTACTACGGTGTTATTGCTAAGATGCTGACCAAGCTGTATGTGCCGACCGCCGAAGACCTGAAGAGTGGGGTTATCCGTCAGGCTTTGTATTATTTCTTTTATTATTTCACTGGGACCAAGTCCAATCCTCACGAAGAGAGCCCGACCAATAAGTTTAATCCCATGCAAAAAGGGGCTTACGTGGTGATCATGATGGTTCTGGTGCCGTTGGTGATCATTACCGGCGCGGTTTTGATGAATCTCGAACCGTTGCGTGAAGTGGTTGTCCTGTTTGGTGGAGTGCGTGTTGTCGCCGGGATTCACTTCCTGCTGGCGTGTGCATTGGGTGCCTTTTTGCCGACCCATTTTTATCTGGCAACATTAGGCCATACACCTTTTGCTCACTTTAAGCCGATGTGGACGGGTTGGGAAGAGCACCACTCTGATCATTAAAGTTGTACCGGCCTGCAATGGAGTGCAGCGGAGCGGGGACTCTGCTCCGCTGCTTTTTTAAGGAATAGCCTTATGTCAAGACGGATCACTACCCGAACAATTGTCCCGGTTGCCGTCATTATGGCAGCATTTATTACGGTATGTTTCATTCTGCTGTATACCTACATCAAGGATTTGATGTTGGATGGAGAGGTGAAGCGTGTTGCCTGTATGGCTAAAACCGTCGCTCGCTCCACCGGCTACGACATGCTCAAGAATGACCATGCCGCGCTGAATTATACGGTGAAGAACATCGGCAGTAACCCCGGCATGGTTCATCTGCGCATTTTTGATAAAAAGGGTGTGATCCGTTTTTCCAGTATCGACAGTGAGGTGGGGCATTTGGTTGACCTCAAGGCTGAAAGCTGTACTGTCTGCCATAACTCCAGTGCGATCAATGAAGTTTCGGAAGTCAGTGGTCGGATTGAGAGAGTCCGCTTCTTCACTGACGATCATGATCGAAATATTATCGGTCTGACCTATCCCATTCCTCGTCAGGAAGGGTGTGTTACGGCGTCCTGTCATCCCGGAAATCAAGACAAGTCTTTGCTCGGTACTGTTGATGTCGCCATGTCGCAACGCAGTTTTGAAAAAGGGATGGATAATGTCGTCAATGTCCTGGTGGGCTTCTGGTTTATGGTCGTTTTGCTGTCCGTTGGTCTGATCGCCGCTATCCTGCAAAAGAATGTTTTGGTGCCGATAAATCGTCTTGTCTCCTATGTGAAGCAGTTGCGCCGCGGGATTTATGTCGATGCGGAACTTGAAGACAGTTACGAATTGGAATATATTGCAGAAACAGTCAAAGAGCTGGCTGAGAAAGTGAAAAAAAGCGAATTGGGATAAACCTGGCCCGACAAATGCAGTAAGACGATGATAGCGCCAGCGGGGGCAGGCGTTATGGCATAACTCGTTGTGGAGAGACTGAATGGCTTTCTGGCGTAAGCCACAATCGGACGAAGACGCATCGGAGTTGCGCAGCTCGCAACATCGGCTGGCGCGTATCCAGGCGCATATCGATTCTCTGCATCGGTTATCCCGTCAGGGGCTCTGGGGACTCCTGGCTTTTATCCTGATCAGTATGGTGGCCGTCTTTCTTCAGGATATCAACATTCTCAGCCACCTCTCCCTGTCCATGCGTGAATTTCTGGGTAAGCCGCCTTCGCCAAAGATGATCAACATCGCCTTGGCGGTGTACAGTTTTTCCGCATTGATCCTGACATTATCACGCCTTTCAGACCGTACTGAGGTTTACCGGGGTTGGTCTCATGTTGGCTACCTCAGTGGCTTCTATATCTTCTACCTGTTCTCCAATGCGCTTCGTGTCAATGTGGTTGCCGTTCTTGTCGCCGGGCTGACGATTCTCGGCTTAGAATATTACAGCATTTGGAGTTACGCATCCGATGCGATTCGTCGCGAAAGAACGATTATGGGCAAGCTTTCCCGCAGCCTCGATCGTGATGGCAATGACGTTCACGAAGATCACGGGGCGTGATCTTTCCCCTGGCAACCTACAGCGAAAGCTGACAATGGCGACAGCGTCGTCCCCAGGATGTCCCAGCGCCACGCATATGAAACAAGTTGCCGCATCGTGGACAGCGACTGAAGCTGACGCGTACGCCGCCAATAGCCGCCATAATTACCCAGATAATACAGATCAGAGCTGGTGCCAGATTACCTTCAGAAAAGGCCAAAGTCACGGCAATCACCGGTAGATAGCTGATGAAAATTGCCCACAGCTGTAGGCGTTTTCGCCGAATCTGTTTTAGCTGTTCGTCAAAACATTGTTCTTCCATGGCCCCTCCTGCAATTTAAACTCTGGCAATTACTTTACAGTATACACGACTGATGCGAAGTTTTTATCCTCTAACTCGCTGTATTTTTAAGTTTTTATCCTGCGTATGAAAAAGATATACAGCCGTTGTCGGACTTTAAACCTGCGATAAACCGAAGGTTTGAGAGGGGCTGTTGTCGTCAGTGAATCGTGTTTTGTGTTTGGGCTGCATAATGTTTTTATACAGAATAGGGCTGTTTATCAGATTGAACGAGCGGTAATAACCATTGTGTATACGCAACATCCTTTAATATCAGCTGGTTGAGAATGTTTTTTTTCTTTTGGCACTTTCTCTGCATTGACAAATAGTATGTGATCAGATCCATCTGGTCGTTAGCATGGTGCAGGAGGAGAAAATGAAAGGAATCTGGGTACTGATATTTGTCGCATTGACTGCGACGCCGGGATATGCGGGCCTGATGGCTTCTGGGGGGGATGCCGGTCTGTTGGTCTGGTTTTTTATTGGTTTTCTGGCTCTGTTCATTGTCTCCCAGCTCATCCCCGGGATCGTTTTGACGATCGGAGTCCTCCGGGGATTGTTTTCTCGCAATGACGCGGAAAAGGAGCATCACGACCAACGGATCGTGTGATGTGATGCAGGGTATGAATCCTTGAGGACGACCACCAGGAGTGACGCATTGGACAGGTGTTGTTATTTCTGGTTTTGCCTCGCCAAAAAAATCACTATGAATATCATTTTGTTGTCGTGTGCCGGAGCCTAGAGCTCCGGTTTTTTTTGTCTTTGGTGCGGTGAATATGCGAAGTTCTCGGAGTTGTCCACAAAGTTTGCCACAGACTAATGAACAAGATGTTGTAGGCCTTTTTTGATTTAATGTCTATATCTAGTGTTTTTCCTTGTCTCTGCAGATGGCACTGTGCTAATTTTTTCTTCGTTGTGTTTCACGCATTAAAAGGAGAGAGCGGTGCTGGATTATATTCGGAAGCGGGACGGGAGGCTGGCGGCTTTTGAGCAGGGGAAAATCGCAGAAGCCATCAAAAAGGCAGTCCGGGCGGTTGGCGGCCAGGACATGGACAAAGCTGATGAGATTACCCGGCAGGTCGTCGGTATTCTGGAGATTATCTACAAGGATGATCGAGCTCCCACGGTAGAGAATGTTCAGGATCTCGTCGAAAAGCAGCTGATCGAAAGCGGTCATGCACAGACTGCCAAAGCGTATATTCTTTATCGTCGTCAGCACGAACAGTTGCGGGCAACCAAATCATTTATGCAGGAGTCTATTGAGGCGATTGATTCCTACCTGACCCAGGAAGATTGGCGTGTTAAGGAAAATGCCAATATGGGCTACTCGCTGCAAGGTCTCAACAACCACATTGCCTCCAATATCACCAGTAATTACTGGTTAAATAAAATCTATCCAGAAAAAATCTCTGCAGCGCACAAAGAGGGCGATTTTCATATTCATGACCTCGGTATGTTGTCGGTCTACTGCTGTGGCTGGGATTTGAAGGATCTTCTGTTGCAGGGCTTTACCGGTGCCTATGGCAAGGTCCAGAGTGGACCGGCCAAACATTTCCGCACAGCATTAGGACAAGCGGTTAACTTCTTCTACACCCTGCAGGGCGAGGCCGCTGGCGCGCAGGCTTTTGCCAGCTTTGATACTTTGCTGGCACCGTTTATTCGCTACGACAACCTCAGCTATGAAGAGGTGCGTCAGTCCATGCAAGAGTTCATTTTCAATATGAATGTGCCGACGCGTGTTGGCTTTCAGACGCCCTTCACCAACATTACCCTCGACCTGACCCCGCCTCGCAATATGGCACATGAAGCAGTCATCATCGGTGGTGATCTGCAACAGGAGACGTACGGCGAGTTTCAGCATGAGATGGATTTGTTCAATCGCGCCTTTTGTGAGGTGATGATGGAAGGCGATGCCTCGGGGCGGATTTTCACCTTCCCGATTCCCACCTACAATATCACTTCAGATCTCGATTGGGAGAGTGACCGGTTGCAGAGTGTCTGGGAGATGACCGCCAAATACGGCACGCCGTATTTCAGCAATTTCATCAATTCCGATATGGACCCGGAAGATGCCCGCTCCATGTGTTGCCGGCTACGTCTGGATAATCGCGAACTGCGCCGTCGTGGTGGGGGCTTGTTCGGTTCCAATCCGCTGACAGGTTCCACCGGGGTTGTGACCCTCAATTTGCCGCGTGCCGCCTATGAAGCTGATGATAAATCGGCATTTTTCGAACGAATCTCCGATCTTATGAAGCTGGCGGCTGAATCTCTCGATATCAAGCGTAAGCAGCTGGAGCGTTTTACCGAAGAAGGTCTGTACCCCTACAGTCGTCATTATCTCGGTGCTATCCGCGAGCGCAGTGGACGTTACTGGGATAATCACTTTTCGACCATTGGTCTGATCGGTATGAACGAAGCGGCACAGAATCTTATCGGTTGCGGCATTGACGAAGCCGAGGGCGCAGAGTTTGCCGCAGAAACCCTTGAATTTATGCGTAAGCAGCTCGAAGCGTTTCAGGAAGAGAGCGGTCAACTCTACAACCTTGAAGCCACTCCCGCCGAAGGGACCAGCTTTCGTTTGGCGCAACGCGACAAACAGCAGTTCCCGGATATTGTTACGGCGGGGACTGAGCAGCCCTACTACACCAACTCCACCCAATTGCCGGTTGGCTCGACGGACGACATCTTTGAAGCGTTACAGCATCAGGATGGCCTGCAGACCCGCTATACCGGCGGCACGGTGTTCCACGGCTTCCTCGGTGAGCGGCTGGACGACTGGCGCAGTGCCCGCTTACTGGTGAAGCGCATTGCTGAAAACTTTCATCTGCCGTATTTCACGCTCAGCCCGACCTTCACCATTTGCCCGGTGCATGGCTACATCGCCGGTGAACACTTTTCCTGCCCGCACGATCATAACGAACAGGCGGCCTAATCCAAGGAGGTTTCATGTCCAGCAAGTGTCAGCAAAAAACGGAAGTGTACTCTCGTGTTTGTGGTTTCTTTCGTCCTGTGCAACAGTGGAACAAGGGCAAGCAGGAAGAGTTTAACCAGCGTCGTGAATATGCGGTGCAAAGCAGCGAGAAGTAGTTTTCGTGGGCATTAAAGGTTTTCAGGGAACCAGTGTCCTTGATTTTCCCGGTCGGATTGCCTCGCTGGTGTTTTACGGCGGGTGCAATCTGAGCTGCGGTTTCTGCCACAATCCCACCTTGATTGACGATTTTGACCAATATCCCGATATGCCGGTTGACGCGCTGCTTGAGGCCTTGCGCCAGCGTCTCGGATTTATCGACGGTGTGGTGATCTCCGGCGGCGAGCCAACGCTTGCACCCTCCTTGTCCACGACTCTGGAGCAGATTAAAGAGATGGGGGTGGCCGTTAAGCTCGATACCAATGGCTTGCGCCCCGAAGTGGTGGCCCGTTTGGTTGATCAGGGTCTGCTCGATTACGTGGCGCTTGATGTGAAAACATCGCCGGAGCGCTATGGTGAACTGCATTGCCGGCCGGTTCCGCTTGGCGAGTTGAAGAAGACCGTCGACCTGTTGCTGAACGGAAGCATTGATTATGAGTTCCGTACCACCTGTGTTCCGGGGCTGGTGGAACAAAAGGATATTCAGTGTATCGCTCAACTTTTGAATGGTGGGCAGCGCTGGATTCTGCAGCAATTTGTTGCTGAACATGCCATGGATGCGTCCATGCAACAATGTAAAGCGTTCTCTCCTCAGGTTTTACACGGCTATGCCGAGATTGCCAGAACGCATGTAAATCAGGTGATGCTGCGAGGTTTGTAGTTGTCCCAGACAGATAGCATTCAAGGAAAAGGTGTTGCCAGCAGGCAATGCCTTTTTTTGTGCCCAAAAGGCTGCAGCGCAAGCCTGAAAAGAAATCAGAGAGTCCTTGCTGGGAGGTAGGGCGTTTATTCAGGAAAAATGGCTTTGCCGCCCAAAAAAGCTAGAGAGTCGTTTTTTGCGCTCATTAGCTAAGTGTGAATAACTGTATTGTTTAATGTGACAATTATTTTTAGAATTAGAATATTTGACTTTGTGAAATGTTTAGGCAGTTTTTAATAAAAGACTGATTCCGCCATGTGCTTTGCCGACTTGATCGTCTTTTTCTCTAAGTAAATTGCTCCAAATAGCGTTGCCAAATATGCTGAATCGTTTTGGTTTTGCATCTGTGTAAGTTGATAAAGGATACGCAGTTATTGAAGTGAAAGAGGGTCGTGCTAAAACGGTTTTTTTAGAAAGATGACTGCATGAAAAGGAGAGAGACATGGTCTGTGGTAAGAAAGGAGAAAGCCTGTGGCGACAGATGCTCTTGAACAGATGAACCAGTATTTAACCTTCAAGCTTGATGGAGAGGTTTTTGCTCTGGAAATATCTAAAGTTCGTGAAGTGCTTGACTTTACCGACATTACCAAAGTGCCGCAAACGCCAATTTTTATGCGTGGTGTGATTAACCTGCGCGGCAGTGTTGTGCCGGTGGTGGATATGCGGGTGAAGTTTAGCATGGACGAAGCGGAGGCAACCGTTAATACCTGCATCATCATTACTGAAGTGACTATGGAGGGTGAAGCCAGTGTTCTTGGTGCTCTGGTTGACTCTGTAAAGGAGGTTCTTGAACTTGATCCCAACCAGATCGAACCGCCGCCACGTATAGGGACTAAGCTCAATACAGAGTTTATCAGTGGGATGGGCAAGCATAACGAGGAGTTCATTATTATTCTCGATATTGACAGAGTATTTTCCGCTGATGAGATTTCGCTGATTCAGGCGACGAGCCCAGCTGCTGAATAACTTCTTTAGGAGAGGATTTGATCGATGAAATTAGGAGTGAAAATCGGAAGTGGCTTCGCCGTCCTGCTGTTGATCGCTATTTCATTGGGCGGTCTCGCGATCTGGAATATGCACTCAGTCAATGAACAATCAACCATTTTAGCCCATGAATATGTTCCTGAAGTCGAGGTTGCCAACAATATCGAGAGATCTTCACTGGCAACGATGTACGCATTGAGAGGGTATGGCTTTACGGCAGAGGAAAAATTTTTGCAGGAAGGTCGTAACGCTCTAGAGGAGGTCAATAAAAACCTTAATCTCGCGTTAGGGCTTTCAGAAAAAGCGTCGCATCTCACAAAGCTGAAAGGCAGCGTCGATGATATTCAAGCAAGCGTGGACAACTACGCGAAGTTAGTTGAAGAAACAGTTGTTGTGAATAAAGAGATGGATCAAAATCGTAGCCAGCTCGATGCGGCGGCAGCGACGTACATGGAAACGTCAAAAGAATATCTTGCCCAGATGCATGAAACGTTTGAAAACGATCTCGCTGCTGGAAAAGGTGCGGCGCGTCTGAAAGAGCTGGTCGAGAAAATTCGTCGCGCAAATGAGGTTATTGATTTAGGTAATAATGTTCGAATTCTTGCCTGGAAGGCTCAGACACAACGCTCCCCAGAAATTCTGCGCAGTGCGTACACAATTTTCCCGGAGATCAATGGGAACATTGATGCCTTGCTTGCTGTTACCAAGCGTCAGATTGTTAAAGACCAGCTTAATGCCGTAAAGAAAGCCGGCGAGCAATATCGCAAGGCGATGGAAACCTTTTTGGGCAACTGGTTGAAAAATGAAGATTATGCCCAACAAAGGACAGTGCTTGGTCTAGAAGTAACAACACTTTCAAGCGATTTGGCAAAAGCGGGAGTCGCTGGAACCAGCCGAATTGCCGATGACGCGGTCAGTGCGCTTGATTCTGCATCAAATATTATGATTATCGGTCTGGGCATTGCTCTGATCTTGGGGATTGCGATTGCAACTTTTATCACACGCATGATTACCAGGCCCATTATTAAAGGCGTTGAGTTCGCCGCAACGATTGCCCGTGGTGATCTGACCAATCGCATTGACGTTGCCAGTAAAGACGAAATTGGCCAGCTCGCCGATGCTCTCAATGAGATGGTTGAAAAGCTCAAAGATGTTGTTGAAAATGTCCAGAGCGCGTCGACGAATGTTGCATCCGGCAGCCAGCAACTTTCTGCCAGTTCCGAAGAGATGAGCCAGGGAGCTACCGAGCAGGCGGCTGCCGCAGAAGAAGCCTCCTCCTCTATGGAGCAGATGGCTTCCAATATTAAACAGAATGCCGACAATGCCATGCAGACAGAGAAGATTGCTTTGAAATCATCGCAAGATGCACAAAGCGGTGGTCAGGCTGTTGCGGAAACCGTTAAGGCGATGAGGGATATCGCTGAAAAAATATCCATTATCGAAGAGATCGCCCGCCAGACAAACCTGCTGGCTCTCAATGCCGCCATCGAAGCGGCCCGCGCTGGTGAACACGGCAAAGGCTTTGCCGTTGTGGCGTCAGAAGTGCGCAAGTTGGCAGAGCGCAGCCAGAATGCCGCCGCAGAGATCAGTGAACTCTCCTCCAGCAGTGTTGAGGTCGCCGAGACTGCTGGCGAAATGTTAGCCAAGATGGTCCCCGACATCCAGCGAACTGCGGAACTCGTTCAGGAAATTGCTGCGGCCAGTAAAGAGCAGGATACCGGTGCTGATCAGGTCAATAAAGCCATCCAGCAACTGGATCAGGTTATTCAGCAAAATGCCTCTGCCGCAGAAGAAATGGCATCGACCTCAGAGGAGCTCAATGCGCAAGCTGATCAGCTTCAGGAGACAATGG
This sequence comes from uncultured Desulfuromonas sp., assembly GCF_963666745.1. NCBI lineage: Bacteria > Pseudomonadati > Thermodesulfobacteriota > Desulfuromonadia > Desulfuromonadales > Desulfuromonadaceae > Desulfuromonas > uncultured Desulfuromonas sp. Next base: position 3,726,456 of record NZ_OY762961.1, read on the forward strand.
CATTTTTTAAATTGGATGCAACATCAAAAAGGCAACAAGTTAGACCGAAATTGCCATCTCAAAAAACTCCGATAAAGACATCGCTCCCAACTCGAAAAGCAGCCGCGCCTCAAAAAAAAGAAGGCGGGGGCTTGATGCTTGATATGACAACAGGAAAAGATGCGCTGGATAATGAATTCGAAGAATACTGATGGAAACACACATGGTTGATACCTAAGTGGGACGTTTGTTGCTGTCCCATCTCGGGTAAAAGTAAAAAAAGGCATTGCAATTGAGCAGTGCCTTTTTTTTGATCCAAAATTGTTCGCCTAGAGTTCTGAACCGGTGTTTGGGTTAGAGAGGGGGGCTGTGTTGATGTCATCAATATTACATATTTTAGTCGTATTTGATCGTAGGGGCTAAGGCGCTATATTGGTATAAGATAATTTAAGTAGGTTAAATATATAATGTAGGTAAATGTGATTAATGTTTTAAGAATTAGAATATTTGACTTTATGTAGAATGCGAGTAGCTTCTAATAAGAAATGTTAGCGTTGTGTTAGCGTGCAACTCTCTGGATTCATAATACCTGTCTCTTTTTAAGCCGGGATCGATGGATTACATAGCTGAGGCAGTTGCTTTTATGCGGTTGTCAGTATGGTGAAACATTATTTGTCTAGGCTAATTTGTTTTTCGTTTTTGGTTTGTTGTGGCTAATTTTGCTGCGTAAAAAGAAGAGCCTTACTCTTTTTTGAGTTGCTTGTGGAAAAGAACAATCGTTCTCATTGTGGCAAGCGGCCATTTACAAGAGGAATAGCATCATGCGATGAAAAAATGGCCTGTCGTGAAGAAAGGAGAACGCTTGTGGCTGCAGATGACCTTGAACAGATGAAACAGTATTTAACCTTTAACCTAGATGACGAAGTTTTTGCTCTCGGGATTGCCAAGGTCCGTGAAGTGCTGGATTTTACGGATGTGACAAAAGTCCCTCAGACTCCCACATTTATGCGCGGAGTGATCAATTTGCGCGGGAATGTGGTGCCTGTTGTTGATATGCGAACAAAATTTGGCATGAGTGAAACGGAACCCACGGTCAATACCTGCATCATTATTGCTGAAGTGATGATGGATAGTGAATTGAGTGTCCTTGGAGCGTTGGTTGATTCTGTACAGGAAGTGCTGGAGCTTGATGCCGACCAGATTGAGCCACCGCCGCGCATAGGCACTAAGCTTGATACCGAATTCATTCGAGGCATGGGCAAACACAACGAGGAATTTATCATCATTTTGGATATCGACAGGGTGTTCTCTGCCGATGAAATCTCGCTGATTCAGTCCGTCGAGTAGGATGGAATTGGCAGAAATCTGTAGATGTGAGCGGAGGCAGAGATGTTTAAAAATTTAAAGCTTGGTAAGAAAATCGGAGGGGGCTTCTTTTTCGTATCCGTGTTGTTTTTGATCTCCCTAGGGGTGTATCAGTTAACCCTGAGTTTTACCCAAAAAGGTTATGCGCGGATTCTTGATTATGTTGAAGAGTCAAAAACAGCCACCTTGAATATTGACCGCTTGATGCTCAATTCCCGGCGTGCGGAAAAAGATTTTCTGTTACGCAAAGACGTCGCCTATCGGGGGAAGGTTGAGGGGATTCTCAGCGAAATGCTTGAGGAAACCGCACGGTTGAAGTCTTTGCAGAAACAATTGGGCGAAAACGCCACGGTTCAGAAAACAGGGCAGATTGAGAAGGCCATAGCCGATTATCGACAGGCTTTTTTTAATCTGGTGGATAAGTGGGTCGTCATGGGCCTGGATGAGAAAAGTGGTGATCAGGGAAAATTCAGGGATGCTGCCCATGTTGTTGAAAAAACAGCGGAAGAACTAGATGTTCCAGAGATAGAAGTTCTTTACCTGACTCTGCGTAAAAATGAAAAAGATTATCTTCTGCGCGGTGCCGATAAATATGTGACCGCGATCGGTAACGATATTCCGCTATTTATCAAAGCGATCGAGGCGACCAAGGCTGATGGTGCCGTGAAACAAAAAGCGGTCAACAATGTTAAATTGTATCACGAAACATTTCTCTCTTTGGTTGCGGCCAAGGCATCTGTTGCTGAGCTTTCCGAGGAGATGCGTCAAGCTGTTCACAGGATTGAGCCGGTAGTCGAGGAATTGCTGAAAACCATGGAGGTGCAGTCAGACGGTCAGCGTAAAGAGGTGTTAAGTGATATTGCCTCGCGTTCGAGTGTTGCTCTGGGGTGCGGTGGTGGTGCCTTGGTTCTGGCGGTCCTGATTACCGTGCTGATTACGCGAGCAATTACGCGTCCGATCTTGCAGGGGGTGGCGTTTGCCAAAGCCCTGTCTGAAGGAGATCTGACTAAAACTCTCGATATCGATCAACGCGATGAAGTTGGCCAGCTGGCCGCCGCTCTCAACGAGATGATTGAGCAGCTCAAGGCCATTGTTGGTGAGGTGCGAACGGCTTCAGACAATGTCGCTTCAGGTAGTCAGGAGCTGTCAGCGAGTTCTGAAGAGATGAGCCAGGGGGCGACTGAACAGGCCGCCGCAGCGGAAGAGGCGTCTTCTTCCATGGAGCAGATGGCGGCGAATATCAAACAGAATGCCGACAATGCCATGCAGACTGAGAAGATCGCTCTTAAATCATCGCAGGATGCGCTAAGCGGTGGTGAGGCTGTCGAAAAAACCGTCAGAGCGATGAAGGAGATTGCCGAAAAGATCTCCATTATTGAAGAAATTGCCCGCCAGACGAATTTGTTGGCCCTTAATGCCGCCATTGAGGCCGCGAGAGCCGGAGAGCATGGCAAGGGCTTTGCCGTTGTGGCTTCAGAAGTGCGTAAGCTTGCAGAGCGTAGTCAAAGTGCTGCCGCAGAGATCAGTGATCTATCCTCCAGCAGTGTCGAAGTTGCATAGGCGGCAGGTAGTATGTTGGCTAAAATGGTACCGGATATCCAACGTACTGCCGAGTTGGTACAGGAGATCGCTGCAGCCAGTAAGGAGCAGGATACCGGCGCCGATCAGGTGAATAAGGCCATTCAACAGCTGGATCAGGTGATTCAACAGAATGCCTCTGCTGCGGAAGAAATGGCTTCAACCTCAGAAGAGCTCAATGCTCAGGCCGGGCAGCTCCAAGACACGATCTCCTTCTTTAAGCTCGAATCCGTTGGTGGCAAACGCCCAGCTATTAATAGAGTTGCCGTAAGAGCGCCCCAGTTGAAGGGGCCCCTGCAAAAGAAACCTGCTACGGTGCCAAAGGATTCCAGTGGCTTGATGCTGGATATGGGTTCTGGCAAGGATTCACTGGATAGCGAATTTGAAGAATATTGATCTGCCTGAGCAGATCAGAAGCCTTGCGTCAAAGTTGTTGACGCGACTTTTTAGAGAATAAATCCAAAACAAAAGCGGAGTTGTCCATGGGGCACTCCGCTTTTGTTTTATCTCCCGTTGTCAGCATCGATTCCTTAAATTCGTCCTTTATCGAAGTGAATACCGGTAAAGAGTGAATTGTTCATGTTTTACGCGGCTGTACCCGCGAGCAATTCTGTTTATTCTAATAGCGAAAGCCTTTTTCTCCTGTGCTCAATCTCTTTTCCGGTGTTGCTGGTTAAATATCCATCTGAATTAGAGCGCCAGGGCCGAGCTAACCTCAAATGAAGCGTAAAGCGATTAAGCAGCAATTGATTGAATCCGTAGGCCGTTCATGTTATTTTTTCGAGTCCCTTAATTTACACCGTTATGGCCGACAATAATCGGCCATTTTCAATTGTTTATCGGAGGAAGACCCATGAAAATCACCCGTGGCGAAGTGGAAAACGTCGCTCGTCTGGCGCGTCTGGCCCTGGCCGACGAAGAGCTGGACCGCCTGACCGGCGAAATGGATGCGATTCTCGGCTATGTGGAACAGCTCAACGAGCTGGACACCGACGACATTATCCCCATGGCCCATGCCGTACCGCTGGAGAATGCGTTTCGCGCTGATGAGGTCCGGCCCTCTCTGGGCACGGATAACGCCCTGGCCAATGCGCCTGACCCGGATGACGGCTGTTTCGGCGTACCCAAGGTCATTGAATAGCGACAACTGAACCATGACCGGCAACGGTCACGATGTGGAGTAGATATGCAACTGACAGACTTGACCATCCATGAAATGCAACAGCGCATGGCGGACGGCTCCCTGACCTCCGTGGAGCTGACCGAGGCGTTTCTGCAACGGATTAAAGACACCGACGAGCGGTTGAATGCCTTTATCACCGTATGTGACGAGGAAGCCCTTGAGGCGGCCCGGCAGGCCGATGCTCAGCGCGCCGCCGGCAACGTGCAGCCGCTCACCGGTATTCCCGTGGCGTTGAAAGATATCTTCATCACCGAAGGGTTGCGCACCACCTGCGCTTCCAAAATCCTCGGTGACTACTGCCCGCCTTACGATGGTACGGCCGTGCGCAAGCTCAAAGAGCAGGGCGCAGTCATTCTCGGCAAGTTGAACATGGACGAGTTCGCCATGGGCAGCTCCAACGAAAACAGTGCCTACGGCAACGTGCGTAACCCGTGGAACCTCGATTGCGTTCCCGGCGGCTCTTCCGGTGGTTCGGCTGCAGCCGTCGCCGCCCGTCAGGCTGTCGCCAGCCTCGGCACGGACACCGGCGGTTCCATCCGCCAACCTGCCTCACACTGCGGCGTGGTTGGCCTCAAGCCGACCTACGGTCGCGTGTCCCGTTATGGCGTCATTGCCTATGCTTCGTCCCTCGATCAGGTCGGCCCGTTGACCCGCGACGTACGCGACTGCGCCATCATGCTCGGTGCCGTGGCCGGTTATGATCCGGCGGATTCCACCTCCGTTGATATGCCGGTGCCCGACTACCTGGAGAATCTCGAACAGGGTGTGGCCGGTAAAAAGATCGGTCTGCCCAAAGAGTATTTCATCGACGGCCTTGATGCCGAAGTCAAGCAGGCCATTAACGCCGCGGTGGAAACCTACCGCAAGCTCGGCGCTGAAATCGTCGAAGTGAGCCTGCCGCACACCAAGTACGCGGTGGCCTGTTACTACGTGATCGCCACGGCCGAGGCGTCCAGTAACTTGGCGCGCTATGATGGTGTGCGGTTTGGTCAACGCGTTGACGAAGGTAATGGCCTTATCGACATGTACATGCAGACCCGCTCCCAGGGCTTTGGCGACGAGGTCAAGCGGCGCATCATGCTCGGCACCTACGCGCTGTCCTCCGGTTACTACGATGCCTACTATCTCAAGGCGCAGAAGGTGCGTTCGCTGATCCGTCAGGATTTTCTCGATGCCTTTGAGCAGGTGGACTGCATCCTGACGCCGGTGGCACCGACGGCGGCCTTTGGTCTTGGTGATAAAACCGATGATCCACTGACCATGTACCTGTCGGACATCTTCACCATTTCCACCAACCTGGCCGGGATTTGCGGTTTGAGCCTGCCCTGTGGACGTACGGACAAAGGGCTGCCGGTTGGCGTGCAGTTGCTCGGCAAGCCGTTTGGTGAAGCGGAGTTGTTGCAGACCGCTTATGCCTATGAGCAGGCCACCGACTGGCATACCCAGGGTCCTGAACTTTAATTGATAACATCGAGCCGACCGGCTCCCTGCATCCGCTTTTGAAACGATGCAGAAAGGTTGTGAGCGATATGAGAGATAAATACGAAGTCGTCATCGGACTGGAAGTCCATGTCCAGTTGACCACCAAAACCAAGATTTTCTGCGGCTGTTCGACCCAGTTCGGCAACCAGCCCAACTCGCAGACTTGCCCGGTGTGCCTTGGCCTGCCCGGCGCGCTGCCGGTGCTCAACCGTCAGGTGGTGGAATACGCCATCAAGGCCGGTCTGGCGACCAACTGCCGGATTTCACCGCGCTCGATCTTTGCCCGCAAAAACTACTTCTACCCCGACCTGCCCAAAGGCTACCAGATCTCCCAGTTTGAGCTGCCGATCTGTGAGCACGGCCATCTGGATATTGAAAGCGATCATCGTGGGGCGCAGAAGATCGGCATCACCCGCATCCACATGGAAGAGGATGCAGGAAAGTTGCTGCACAGTGATGACATCGGCGCCGGGTCGCGTGTTGATCTCAACCGCGCCTGTACGCCGCTGCTCGAAGTGGTGTCTGAGCCGGATATGCGCAGCTCCGATGAGGCCATTGCTTACCTGAAAAAACTGCATCAGATTGTCATGTATCTCGGCATCTGTGACGGCAACCTCGAAGAGGGTTCCTTCCGTTGTGACGCCAACGTGTCCGTGCGTCCTTGGGGGCAAGCCGAGTTCGGTACCCGCGCCGAGCTGAAAAACATCAACTCGTTCCGCTTTATCAAAGAAGCCATCGAGTATGAAATCGACCGCCAGATCGAGCTGGTTGAAGATGGCGGGAAAGTGGTTCAGGAAACTCGCCTGTTTGACAGCAACAGCGGTTTGACACGCTCCATGCGTGGCAAGGAGGAAGCCCACGATTACCGGTACTTCCCTGATCCCGACCTGGTGCCACTGATCATCAGCGACGCGTGGGTGAGCGGCGTGCGTGAAGGGCTGCCCGAACTGCCCGAAGCCAAAAAGGCGCGCTTTGCCGAGCAATACGGACTGCCCGAGCGCGATACCGAAATCCTTACCGCTGAGCGCGCCTTGGCCGAATATTTTGATGCCTGTGCCCAGCTGCACAAAGACGCCAAAGCCTGCGCCAACTGGGTGATGGGTGATGTTCAGCGGCGGCGCAACGACGAGGGGCTGAGCGTGGCCGAGATTCCGTTGACTCCAGAGCTGCTGGTTGGCATCCTCAAACGCATTGATGACAACACCATCTCCGGCAAGATCGCCAAGACCGTGTTTGACGAGATGTGGGCGACGGGTAAGGATGCCGATACCGTTATCGACGAAAAAGGACTCAAGCAGGTCACCGACACCGGCGCCATTGAACAGATGGTCGACGATGTTATCGCTGCCAACCCGGCTCAGGCTCAAGAGTTCAGCGAAGGCAAAGACAAGCTGCTCGGTTTCTTTGTCGGTCAGGTTATGAAAGCCAGTAAGGGCAAGGCGAATCCTGGCATGGTCAACGAACTGCTGTGTAAAAAACTTAGGGGGGCGTAACCCCGGCAGCTCAGATGAATAAAAAACCCTGCCGTGTTTTCGGTGGGGTTTTTTGTTGCAGCTTTTGTCCGGGCGGTTTGTAATTTTAAGATTAAGGTGTTGAACCGTTCATTATTTAATGTTTAACTACCATCAATCAACCCCGTCTATTTGCTCTTTTATGGAGGTGTTTATGCTTTCTCGTCTCGGTCTTGTTTTTTTTGCATCTCTCCTGATCGCCATTGTCAGTCAGTCTGCTTTTGCTGCGGATGAGTGGATGTATTGCTCGGTAAAAGATGCACTGAACTCGCAGTTGGCCAAAGATAAACTTGATTCCAATCTGTCCTTCTACATGAAAGGTCAGGCTCCGGGAGCTGTGCAGGAGGTGACGCGTGAATTCACCGCCAATAAACGTGCCCGCAAGTTTGGCAAATCTGCTGAAGATGCCTGTCAGACCGCTTTTGTTTCGGCGCTGATGGCTTTTCAGGATCGGGCATACAAAGAAGGCCGCAATACGGTGATCGATCTCTATTCGGTGACCAAAGACCGGCCTTTTGAAAGCACGGATCAGTATTCCTGTCTGGTTGGCGGCATGATGGTCAACGTGGCTTTGCGCGGTAAAGTAGCCAATAAATAAATCTGCCCCGTTTTCCATTGTGTGAGGATAAAAAAGGCTCTGTCGGTTGGATCGACAGAGCCTTTTCTTTTTGTTTCGTTTGACTGTTAGCCGTGAAGAATTAAAAACATATGCCGGCATTTGGGTTTACGATCATCAACACCTCCAGGCTCTCAACGCTGGCGTCATTGATCATCATTTCCAGTTGATCGCGGGAGATTTCGAGACCGTGAATCTGGATCTTAGGCAGACTGGCAAGTTGCAAGGGCTCACCGCTTTTCAGCTCTGGTTCAATGCACGCGGTGATTTGCAGCGCAACTTTGAGGAATGTCGCCTCTTCAAAATATTCTTTGGCCTCTTCCGGGGTCGATTGGAAACGGACCGGTTCCCATAAACGTTGTGGAAGCTGCCAGTTTTCCAACAGGATTGATCCCAACTGGGCGGAGCTGAAACCAAGGATTTCTTTTTCGATAGCGCTCAGGCTACGCTGGCTGGTTTCAGCCTCGGCAACAATCCGCTGGGCTTGGTCCGGCAACTGAGAGTAGATAATGAGGCGGCCGACATCATGGAGTAAGCCGGTTAAAAACATGGATTCACCGCTGCCGCCAAGAAGTGCTGTCGATAGTTTTTTTGCCATAAGGCCGCAGTACACGCTGCGTTGCCAGAAGGCATTCATATCGATACTTTCCGCAGAAAGTTGTTGAAAGGTTTCTGTGGCGGTTGCCGCGAAAATCAGGGAGCGTAATTCGTTGAGCCCGACCAGTGTAATAGCCCGGGAGATGGTTTCGATCTTACTGGGGAAGTGGTAAAAGGCACTGTTGACCAGTTTGAGAAGTTGAGCACTTAAGGCCGGATCGTGGCTCGATCTCTTCGGCATTAGCGGTGGGGGAATCCAGCAGCTCGTTGGCACGGATGACGACTTCTGGCAATGAGACGAGCTGGGTTATGTCCTTAATGACCTCTTCCGGTGCTAGCGTCATCATGTCTCTACTCCATATTTTAGAAATAGAATCAAATTCATTAATACTTTGGACCCAAGCATAAGTTTTGTCAATGTCTACTTGCGCTTTGATTTGTCCTTTTGATTGAGGGAGGGCTGTTTGATCGCTAGTGATAAAGGCTGTCGCGAAAGGTTTGAAACAGAATCGAACGATAGCGACCCTCTTTGGTCAGCAGGATCAGGTCACGTTTGAGGTCGAGGCAGGTCGGGATTGCAACCAGCCAGCCGTGATCAAGTTCTCGTTGCACCGCTATGCGTGACAGGCAGGCGCAACCGGCACCAGCCTCCACTGCTTTTTTGATCGCTTCTGTATGCCCAAGCTCCATGGTGACTGTGCCGCTGACCTGTTGCTTCTTCAGTGCGGCTTCAAACACGTCCCGCGTTCCCGAGCCGTGTTCGCGTACGATCCAGGCCCCCTGTTGCAGCTGCTCGGGGGAGAGCGGCTTTTTTTCACCAACCCAGAGATGCTGGGGGCCGGTCACAATCACCAGCTCGTCATCACGCCATTTGACCGCTGTCAGAGTCGGATTCATCTGAAATCCTTCACTCAATCCCAGATCCAGCTCTCCATGGGCGATTCCGGCTTCGATTTGCGCGGCATTTCCGACCTGTAATAGTACCGTTGCTTCAGGGTAGTTGCGGGAGAAACGGGTGATCAGCTCCGGCATCAGGTAGTTGCCGATGGTGGTGCTGGCACCGACATGAAGAATGCCGCGCGGCTTGAGCAGCGATTCATCAAGAAACATCTCGATTTCCTGATACTGGCGTTGCAGATTTCCCACCAACGGCAGCAGTTGACGGCCGCGGTCGTTGAGGTGCAGGCGCTTGCCTTGGCGGTCGAACAGTGGTGCATCCGAATAGCGCTCCAATTCGCTCAATGCCATACTCACAGCGGATTGGGTCAGGTTCATTTCACCAGCTGCTCGCGAAACACTCTCCAGCTCAGCGACTTTGGCAAAGATCTGTAATTGTCGAAGTGTGATGGCCATATGTTTCTATATCAATAAAATTGAATAAAATCATTACTATTATGAAATTTTATTTGTTTTTGCTGGCGGCTATAGTGGTTAAAACAACGGCACGGGAGGCGCCTATGAATACTGAACTGATTCGCAAAATAATCTTTGTCATCTGTTTGTTGCTTTGTTTTCTGCCCTGGATGGATGCGGCCTATGCGCTGTTGCTGGGGATTGTGTTGAGTATGACTCTGGGCAATCCATGGCCGAAACAGGCGGCCCAGTCCAGTAAGAAGCTGCTGCAGCTATCGGTGATCGGCCTCGGTTTTGGTCTGAGCCTTGGCGAAGTGTGGACCACTGGTCGCGAGTCCATCATTTATACCCTGGTCGGTATCTGTTTTACCTTGACGATGGGGATGGCATTAGGCCGCCTGTTTAAAGTGGAAAAGACAACCGCTTCGCTGGTTGCTTTTGGCACCGCCATCTGCGGCGGCAGCGCCATCGCCGCCATGGCGCCGGTGCTCAAGGCCGAAGACGATGAGATCGCCGTGTCGCTGGCCACGGTGTTCACGCTCAATGCCGTTGCGTTGTTCCTGTTTCCCGTGGTCGGGCATCTGCTCCATCTTAATCAGACCATGTTCGGCACCTGGGCAGGCATGGCGATTCATGATACCAGCAGCGTCGTCGGTGCCGCCTCGGTGTACGGGGCCAAAGCCCTGGCCGTCGGCACTACCGTCAAATTGTCACGCGCATTGTGGATTACACCCATCGTGCTGGTGGTCGCCTGGCGTAACCGCTCCACCGGTAAGAAGGCGTTCCCCTGGTTCATCGTCGGGTTCATTCTGGCCGCGGCCATCAGCACGCTGGTGCCGCAGTTTGCGACACAGTGGCATTGGTTGGCACGTGTTGCCAAACAACTGCTGATCGTCACTCTGTTTTTGATTGGTGCCGGTTTGAGCCGCGAGCTGTTGCGCCGTGTGGGGGCGCGACCATTGTTGCAGGGGGTGACATTGTGGTTGCTGGTCGGCAGCCTGACTCTGGTTGCCTTGGAACTGTTTGGCATCGCCTAAGTCGGATTGGCTTTATCGGATAAAAACACGTCTTCGTGAGATGTTCTGCCCTACGCGAAAAGGAGAATGATGATGCTCCCGCTTTACAAAAAAATTCTGGTTGCCACCGATTTTTCCGCCCATTCCAGCGAGGCTTTTAAGCATGCCGTTATGCTGGCTCGGCAAAATAACGCCCAGATCTATCTGCTGCATGTTATGCAGCCCATCGATCCCTATATCAGCAGTTTTTTCTCCGGTCATGTGGGAGAAAATCAGATCGAGGAACTGGAGCAAACCAAGTTCAAAGCCTTGCAGGATGAGTTGAAAAGCGATCTTGACGCGTTCGTCCAACAGGAATTGGCCCGCTTTCCCGACGACCTTCAACGGTTTGCCGGCACCGAAGTGATTTACGGCGTTCCCGCGGTGGAAATTCTTGCCTTTGCTGAACAGAACGCGATTGATGTGATTGTTCTCGGCGGACACGGGCATAGTGCGATTGAGCAGGCGTTTCTCGGTAGTGTTGCGGAAAAAGTGCTGCGTAAGTCAACGAAGCCGGTGTTTGTTGTGCCTCTACATCAATAGGCGTTGCAGCTTTCAAGCACTCAGGCCGATAAGACCAGTCAAGGCGGGAGCATCGTGGAAGGTGCCCCGCTTTTTTCTATTTAAACTTTCTTGAACCGCTTCGATTCGATTGTAAGATGCGCTCAAACTTTTCCGGATCATTCAGGGCGATATCCACATACTCTGTCACGAGATTCTTCCAGTCCGGCCCGCCCCATTGTTGAAACTGATTCAACGCCACCAACATGAGTTTGGCCGCGATGCGCAGTTGGCTTTCATCGCCCCGTTCATAGTGGGCACGTAATTCCTCACACAGCTGTTCAACTTGCTCCATAGGCGTTTGGATTTTTTCTGTCATGGGCGTTCTCCTCTTTTAATGCGTGACAGTAAGAAATCCTGAACAGTGGATGTTGCTAACACATGAGAATTTCAAAAAATGTCGAAGAAAGCCTCTTTAGATTTTTTCACCTCCAGCCAAAATCCAGCATAAGTGAGGAGCAGCATAAAAGCAGTCATTGCCAAAGGGGTGAGCAGGTTAACCAGTGATAACTCTCCAGCCGGGCCGAGGGCAAATATCGGCAGGAGACCCAAAAACCAGATACATAAGAATGCAAAGATGAAAGGGTGCGGTGTCATCGTTACGGTCACTTTTGTCCCTAGTGGGTGGGGGATGATCTTTCCATGGAGGAACGGAGCGAAAGAGTTGCGGGGGGAGGTGGTGCGGAAAATTTTGAACGCGCTGGTGGAAACGTCTCCCCGAAAGGGTTTTTCAACCGGCTCGCGAAAGTTTTTCCAAAAGTCCTTGGGGCCAACATGAGCCTTGAGCGTTTCCATCACCTCAGAAGGCGGGCTGTGGACGATCCGCTCAAACTTATGAATAAGAAGATTCATATCAGGAGGTCCCAAGGACTTGGATCATATCGTTTAAAACGCCCTGAGATACGAGTGCTCAATCTGGTCTTTTTCGTCAAAGGTTTGTGCCGCGTAAAAAACAAAGTTAGGAGAGCGCAACAGCTCTCTGCCGTAGGCGACAAAGTCACATACGCCATTTTCTAGAATCTTTTCCCCTTGTTGTGGTGTGGTGATTAAGCCCACCGCAATAACGGGAATGGAGATGGCCTGTTTGATTTTTTGCGCGTAGTCACATTGGTAAAGAGGCACAAACTCAGGCATCCGATCAACAACCTCATGGTTGCCGCCTGCAGAGACATGTATCGCCGCAACACCGACTTTTTCCAACTCTTTGGACAGATAGGTCGAGTCGTCAATATCCCAGCCGTTTTCCATCCATTCATCCGCCGAGATCCTGACCATCAAAGGAATGTCGATCTTGTCGATGATCGCTTTGGCGGTTTCCAAAACGATTCGGCACCTGCTTGCTAAGCTGCCGCCATAAAGATCATCTCGTTGATTGGTCAAGGGAGAGAGAAACTCGCACAACAGATAGCCATGCGCCGCGTGCAGTTCAACGATGTCATAGCCTGCATTTTGCGCTCTGAGTGCGGCATCGATAAAGAGACCTTTTATTTCTTCAATACCTTCAAGTGTCAATTCATCCGGCTGTTTATATGGTGCGTCTGCAGAAAATGCGATGGCACTTGGCGCGACAGGCGTTGTCTCTTTCGCCTCACTTTTTCTTCCGGCATGGGCAATCTGCAACGCGATTTTTGAGCCAAACTTATGGCACTCGGCCACAAGCTCTTTGTGGGTCAGCATTTGTGCGTCTGTCCAAATGCCAAGATCCTGATTTGAAATTCTTCCCCGCGCTTCAATGCCCGTAGCTTCGACAATGATCAGACCAACACCGCCTAAGGCTCTGGCGGTGTAATGATATTTATGGAAATCCTTGGGGTGGGCTGTGTCGTCACTCTGATACATACACATGGGAGGCATGACGACTCTATTTTTCAGCGCGACATCGGCGATTTTGCCTTGCGATAATAGTGTGCTCATTATTTTTATCCTTTTGTTTTACGAGGTAAATGATTTCAACGTGTTAAATCGTTCTCTCTTGGAGGGAATCCCAAGGCTGCAATCAACACGTGTGACGGGGGTAGGGAATAAGAAAGGGATGCTGAAGGTAATCTTTAAGTCCAGGAAAGATTTTTCCGAAACGGACATTCCCAAAGATATTTTGCCCTCGTTGGAACAACATGACGTCATACTGGGTCAGTGTACCACAAAGGATTGTCGCTAGGATATCTCGACATCCTGCTATGATCGTGGAGCTTGTTGGTATCTAAACCCTGAATGAGGAAATATGTAGAGAGTCTCTTATTTTACCAATTGGGTAAAATTATTAGAAAAATAGAATTTTTTTGAACAATGTATTAACTTCTATCTTTAAAAAACGCTGGAGCGAAGACTAAATAACACGCGAATTCACGCAGCGACAGGTGTGCGAGGTGACATGATCAGTGAGGAGGACGCATCAGTTAGAGCTGATAATGCTAAAAGACCACCTAAGTTGCTGGATCAGATGCGTGCCTCAATGCGAGCCAGGCACTATCGTTCTCGGACTGAAGAAACATACTGCCAATGGGTTCGGCGTTATATTTTGTATCACAAAAAACAGCATCCGAAAGATATGGGTGAGTCAGAAATCAACGCTTTTCTGACTTACTTGGCCGTCAAGAAAAAGGTCAGTGCTTCGACCCAAAATCAGGCATTGAGCGCAATTCTTTACCTGTATCGGCATGTCATCGGTCGGGATATCGGTGATTTGGGTGAGGTGATCCGGGCGCGTAAGCCAAAACGACTGCCGGTGGTCATGACTCGCGAAGAGGTCAAGGCGGCTCTCGATCAGTTAAACGGAGATAAATGGTTGATGGCCAGTTTGCTCTATGGTTCTGGATTGCGCTTGATGGAATGTCTGCAATTGTGGGTGCAGGATTTGGCTTTTTCTGGAGGGGAACTTCTGGTTCGCGATGGTAAGGGTGGAAAAGACAGACGCACTATGTTGCCGCAATCATTGGTGTCTGCTTTACAGGAACACTTGATTCACGTTAAAAAAATTCATGACAAAGACCTGAACGATGGTTGTGGCAAGGTTCCGTTACCAGGCGCCCTTGATCGGAAATATCCGCAAGCCCCGTGGGATTGGCGCTGGCAGTGGGTTTTTCCACAAGCGAACCGTTGGAAAAATAAAATCACCGGCGAAGAGGGCCGGCATCATGTACACGAGACGATTTTGCAACGAGCTGTCCGTGAAGCGGTCTCCCGTGCCGGTGTTGTCAAAAGAGTCGGGTGTCACACCTTTCGCCACTGTTTTGCAACCCATTTGTTGGAAGCTGGGTACAATACAGGAATTATTGGGGCATAAGGATGTGAATACAACCATGATTTACACACACGTTCTTAATAAAGGTGGAAAAGGGGTGCAAAGTCCGATGGACGGTCTGCTGTGAGGATTTATGCAGGTCTGTATAAAACGGGCATAGAATTGATTGCATGCCAGTAACTTACTGATTTTTATCTTAAAAATCGCATGATAGTAATTTAGTAGAAGAATTTATATAGCAGGGACTTTCTGTGTTTGAGGTTTTATACAGAACTGTCTATTTATAGTTAGAGTTCAGCCACCCAAGGAGAGAGTATGAAGAATATAGTGATTTTGCTTTTATTGGTCTTCCCAGTAATGGGTTTCGCTGAATCAATAAAATATCGTAGCGACATTAAGCCTAAACACTATAATGATGTTTGGAAAAAGCAATACGATTCAGCAACACGTATCGATTATGACCCAGAGAAAGATACATTCGATTTCTATATCAAAGAAAGTCTTTACCTTGTAGGTTTTACTCTGTCCAGAGCACAGGCAAATGACCTTATACAAGCAATTGATAAATATAAAGAGTGGAACATCAAAGCATCAAATAAAGGTGTAACTCTGGAGAAAGAAATTTCACAATTCCAAAGTTCCGGAACATTCTGGCAGGTGGGTAATGGAGATTGGAGCTTTGGAGACGGTGTTAATATATCAACCCAATTTTTCTCTCTGAACACTAAAGTACATCAGCTTGTAATATTCTTCCCAAAATTTGTCAGCAAATATAATCAATACTCGTCTCACCGACCAGATGAGCTTTACTTTAGCTACAGCGAAGCGCTCAAGCTACGTGACGCATTAAAGCCTGAAGAAGTATCAAAATTTATGGTTAAGGCAAAAAAACAAGCTGAAATTGATGCTGAATTCAACTAAAAATTCTAACAAATCAAAGCACTCGGACGCAGCAAAGCTGCGCCGGTGTTTGAAGCGTTAGGCATCGGCCAGCCATATCGAGATATTACAAGAGTGAATTTATGTCAGGAACAAATCGAGGTAAATGCACGTTTTTAGAGCTTGTTTTTCCTCCTATTTCAAACCAAGAAGCTTATTGGTTTAAGGATCAGCCAGCATCTGAATTTATGCGGGCTAGTGATTTTTATATGATTGGCGGAAAGGTTAAATCAAAATTCGTCAATTTATCTGCTTGCGAAGAAACGATGGTTATTAGCTTTGACCTTTGCATTGGTGAAAATGTTGAAGGATCTGGAATAATCGATGTGCCACGCCTAGAAGCTGTCGAGAACTATCAAGGTGATAAATTTGGCATTGGGGCTGGCGAAGAAGCTATTGAAATATTTTATGAGAAGGATGGCGACAATTATCTTATCGAGAGATTTACTCCTGAAAATATTTTATGGCATCGCTCAAGGGAGATTACAGGGCTATCTGGTTTAGATAATTATAAAGATCTCTTCTGTTACGACCTTCTTTATGTCGGAATAGCTAAAAAAGGCGATACGTATGAGCGACTAATTAGAAATGGCCATCATGCGAGATTAGATATACTTGCAAATGAGCCACAGAGATACCCTGGGGCTAGAGTTACCGACGAAATCTTCCTATTTTTATTTCGTTTAGAGCCATTGTTCGTCACTACTTTTGATCCTGACAGTGATATTGACCTCGACTTTGGGTATGACCATAAGAAAATTGTTGCAGACGCAGAGAAGGCATTTGTAAGTCTGCTTCAGCCAAATTACAACACCGTTAAATTTAGCCAATACCCCAAAGGTGCTGATGGTCTGTATGATTCAAAGCTCGATAGATATACATATTCAATCGGGGAAGCTATCACCTTCAATACTCCCCATGGACAGATAAAGGGAGGCAGGGACAGAAACTTAGGCGGATTAACCAACGACGCAGATTTTATTTTTGTAGACAAAGAGTCATCGAAGCTCTTTATATCTGGAAAAGATTTCGGTGAAGATCCAAGTGCCTAACAAGCGCATGTTGTCGGACTGGATTTTCGCTGTGCTACAAACCAGCCGCAAATGCGGGCGTTAGGTAACACAGCATATGCAAGACATAGTTGATTTCATAATTGGGCTTATTGTCGAATTTTTCAGGATGCTGATTTCGGTCATCATCATCCAATTCGTCCTTTTTAATTTAGGACGAATATTTTTTCTTTTAGTCACATTGGGGAAATATCCTAGAGGTAAAAAAGTTGAAGAGCATTCTGCTTGGATCGTAACAACAGGTTTTTTACTTATTGTGGTGGCTTGGTCGTCCCTTGCCATTTACAACAATTTCTTCCTAGTCGAAGCCGCTACCTAACCAAACACTCAAGCGGACTGGGTTATACAGTGTCGGTTCGCGTAAAGGTTTCTACACAATTGAAAGTGACCAAGCCCAGCCCGCTTAGCTTGGTCCGTTATGCATAAAAATGAACGTTACGGATAAGGTTATCGAAATAATCTTGTACCACGCTGGTTCCACAAATGACGAAATAAGTGAAGACACACTAATTGAAGATGGTCTAGGTGTTACTGGTGATGACGCATGGGAGTTAATTGAAGACTTCCAAAACAAATTTGATGTTGATATGAATTCATTCGAATTCTCACTACATTTTGGACCAGAAGCAGGTTTCCACGTAGCAGAAGAATATGGGTATTATCCAGTTTCATTAAAGCATTTAGTTGAAGTTGCAGAAGAACGCAAGTGGAAACTGCCTGTACGCAGTGAAGAGCACTACCTAAAATACCTGAAGGACAAAAGGAAACAACGAATAATATGGCTGGTATTTGTAGTTGGCGCCATTACGCTCTTAATCTCATACGAATTCAGTAGAGGGGCATCTGGTTGCTAAATGCATAACAAGCGCATCAAGATCGTTCGATCTCACTCACTGGGACGCCGCTACTGCGGCGCCCCTTATGTAGGTCGTTAGCTGGAAAAATAAGGTATTCGTTTGAGTATTTGGAGTTCAACGTTTCTTGGGATATCTGCATGGGTACTATTTGGTATTTATAAAACATGCATATCAAATCGATTATTCTGGGATGATCCACAATCTGCTTATCATATAATTGGAACGTACTCTATAGATGCAGCAGGTGTATTTACAATTTTGTCGGCAATTTTTAGCACCATAATTTTTATTAAAAAAAAGAATACAAAACATACCTTAATAAACATAATTATCAGCTATTCCATTTTAGTATATTTATTTGGACCAGTCTTAGCTTACTGTTTTGGATTCGGCTACTAAACCAGCTAACAACTTAATCAACCGGACGGAAAATGCGTCTGCGCTAAATTGAAAAGCAAAACCAAAATTGCGGTGGGTCACGTAAGCTCGCGTCGCCGCCGGTTATCATGAACAGTTATAGAAGACAGGAATGAACAGTGATTCCTACATAGGGATTTCCTGCCAGGAAGATATCTCCCCGCGAATTCATCCAAGAATTCGTCGATATTGTTGGTGCGCCAAATCTGGAGCTTAGAGCCGAATCGCGAGAGATCGGAGTTTACGCGACAATTGAATGGGCCTTGCCAACACTCGTAATTGCTTATCTTTCAAAGCCATATTTTGAAGGTTTTTTACAGGAAGCTGGCAAAGATTACTATCAATTGCTGAAAAAGGGAACTCTCAGACTCTTGGAGCATCTATTCGGATCAAAGCCCGAATCAAGAAGTCAAAGACGATCCCCTTTGTTCTCAACGTTGGCAAAACGAGAAGACGGAAGGTCACTGAAATTCGTTTTCGCCGAAGGCATTTCAGCCAATAAATACGAAATCGCACTTGATCAAATGTAGGCGCTGTTATGGGACAGAATAATCAATTGGGGCGATACTACCCAAGCGCCTGAGCTGGGCAGGTATCCACACACCTACGACACCCGGAACACAAATTGATGTTAATGACGGCATATTCGCCGACACTGATGGCATTGGTCGGGCAGGTTGCGGTACAGGCACCACAGGCGACGCATTCGTCGGTATGAACCGAAGGGGCAATGATCTCACTGCCTTCTTCAAACGCTTCAACTGGACATTCCGGATCGCAGGCCTGACAGCCGATACACAGATTGGCATTGACGACACATCTGTCATCGCTCTCTACGATGGCATTGGTTGGGCAGATCGCCATACAGGCCTGACAGCCGATGCAGGTATCCGGATCAATGTGGCGGCGGTAATTGCCCGTCTGCACCCAGGCGCGAGCCGGTGTTTTCATGACGGCGATAAGGCCTGCGGCTAT
Source organism: uncultured Desulfuromonas sp. (assembly GCF_963666745.1). NCBI lineage: Bacteria > Pseudomonadati > Thermodesulfobacteriota > Desulfuromonadia > Desulfuromonadales > Desulfuromonadaceae > Desulfuromonas > uncultured Desulfuromonas sp. The sequence goes on from NZ_OY762961.1 coordinate 3,745,235, forward strand.
CGCCGGGACGCGAATCAGAAATTGTCTGCGCGGCATAGTGATCGTGGCGGGTTTTTTCTGCATGGCTTTCTCCTTTTTGATGAATAAAGATGGAGCGGCGATACGCTTCTCACTGTTCGTGTCGCCGCCTCTCCTCTCTCGGTCTATTGGCGTAAAACAAATTCTTTACCATTGAGAAGCAGCTTGTCGTCCATGACCTGCGCCGTATGCACCAGTTTGTCGTCTTTTTGCTCAAATACACCACTTTGCATACCGGGAAGCAGCGGGATCAGCAGGCTCTCCTGGTCGGGAATCAAGCCGTCAGGCAAGGTGAAGTTTGAGGTGAAAGAGAACACGTCAACCAGCTTCTCCGGTTGCTGGGTCAGTGTGGCAATGCTTGCCAGAGTCATGTCGTTTTTCAGACCAATGGCAAAATTCCCCTCGACTTCTCCTTGCGGCAGGGCCATGTGGAAATCTGAGATCTCGATTTGCAGGTCTTTTTTAAGAAGTTTTTCCAGCTCGGGCAGCAGGGCGATTCCGATCATTGCAAATTGCTGGGCCATCATTTCTTCCGCTTGTTGCGGATCATTTTGCATTGCAGCCAGGTTCGCCAGCATTTCGTTCATCATGTCGCAATAGGCGGTATAGAAATTCTCAAGACCTTCAGCGTCGAGCTGGTTAATCCCGGCCGTAAGACGAATGGTGTTGATCTCTTCGTTGTCGGCAACAACCTTGTCAATTGTGTATTTGACCTGTGTGGACAGTGTTTTGCTGCTGTCGTCGTAGTCAATCGTTGAGGATCCTTTGAGCGACGAGAGCTCAACTCTCTTGTCTCTGCTGCTGTCGCCAAGGTTAATTGTGCCAACGGTGAAGGTTGATTCCCCGTCCATGATGATATCGGAGATCAAGGTAAGGTCTGAAGAGAGGGTGATGTCCCGGATGTCCATGATGCCGGGTGACGCGAAGCCATCGAAGTGACCATCGGCCACCAGGTGTTTCAGGGCTGGGTCTGTTTTCATGATGAGTTCACCGGGGCTGAAAAGAACGAGGTCTCCATCGACGTCGACCTCGAACGATTCAAGAGCCACAGTGCTTGTAATACCGCTAAAAGGCGTGAACTGGCTTGTGATGGAGAGAGGATCCTGACCATTAAGTGAGTCATTAATAAACTCAGAGTACCAGCTGTTCTGGCTCAGACTGGTTGTTGAACTGACTCCGATAAAGCCATGTTTGGCGCTCTCGGTCAGGATGAGCGTTATATCGCCCTCCAGTCCTTGCATTTGTGGGATGGTGCACAAAAACTCGATTTCAGACGACGCAAATCCGCGATCATAGCGCGTAATCTCTATTTGGGGAGAAAAGGGACGATCCGCATAGATTTCATTGATGCGGTCGACCTGACTGCGTAACGTCTTTTCCATCATCAGGCCATTAACAAAAGGTGCTGCAGCAAGGATGGCAACCAGAATCAGGGCAACCGAAAGGATTTTTTTCATTGTTTTTCCATTCACGTGAAGTGGTTAAAATGATGATGGCGAGCGCGTGACGCTCTAAGCTTTTGATTGTGGCGGATGAACATGTAACTGATGTCACACATCATACGCGCCCCGTATTTATTTATCAATCCTAATAGGGCTTGGATCATTAGCTTTTTGTTTTATGACGATGTATTCCTGAATGACATCGCGTATCTCAGGACACATTTTTTGCCACCAGCCCGCTAATAAATGGTAATCTTCAGTCTGTTTTCTGATCTGAAAAACAACACCTTTTTACTGAGGAATTCATGTCTATCAAGCCTATTGAATTTGAAAACGGCGTCTGCCGGATGATCGACCAGCGCCTGCTTCCAGCCCAGGAAGTGTGGCTGGACTACCGTGATTATCAAAGCGTGGCGGAAGCGATTCAGACCATGGTGGTGCGCGGTGCTCCGGCGATTGGCGTGGCTGCGGCGTTTGGTGCCGCCTTTGCTGCCAGTGAAATTGACGCAGCAGATTTCGCGACGTTTGAACCGCAATATGAAGCGTGCTGTGACGTGCTGGCGGCGACCCGGCCAACGGCGGTGAACTTGTTCTGGGCGCTGGATCGGATGAAATCCGTGGCGAAGGCTAACCAGCAATTGCCTCTGGCTGAATTGCGTCAGGTGCTGCTCGACGAGGCACTGACCATTGCTGAAGAGGATGACCAGATCAACCGCACCATGGGTGCAAACGGTCAGGTGTTGTTTCCGCAAAAAGCCAATATCCTTACGCACTGTAATGCCGGAGCCTTGGCCACGGGTGGTTATGGCACGGCGCTGGGCGTGATCCGTGCGGCGGTGGAAGCGGGCAAACAGATTGAGGTGTTTGCCGACGAAACGCGGCCGTTCTGGCAGGGGGCGCGACTCACGGCCTGGGAGCTGATGCAGGATAACATTCCCGTGACGCTGATTTGCGACAACATGGCCGGATACCTGATGCAGCAGGGCCGGGTGGATGCGGTGATTGTCGGCGCGGATCGCATTACCGCCAACGGTGATGTGGCCAACAAGATTGGCACCTACACCGTAGCCGTGTTGGCTAAGGAACACGGTATCCCGTTTTACGTCGCTGCACCGATGTCGACCATCGATCTGACTCTGACGGATGGCTCGCAGATTCCGATTGAAGAACGCAACTGGCGCGAAGTGACCCATTGCGGCGACACACAACTGGCTCCCGACGGGGTCAAGGTGTACAACCCGGCATTTGATGTGACACCCAATCATCTGGTGACGGCAATTATTACCGAACGGGGCGTGGTCAAAGGTGATTATGTCCAGGGGCTTCAGGCACTGTCTCAACAAGGGCGTTGAACAAGGGAGCGAGTTATGGGGGAGCAGCTTGAGCGGCTGACACAACTGTTACAACACGCAGACAACAAGGCGGCGCTGTGCGACTGCATTGCGGCGATGGGCTTTGCTGAGCCGGAACGCAGTGTGACCAATCTGAAACTGCTTTATGATGTCCTCGGTAATGCGGCGCTGGTGGCACAGCAGGCCGAGGTGGCATTGGCCTGTGGAGACCCCGATCTCGCTCTGAATAATCTGGAACGCTGTAGTAATACCGTCGATGCGGCTCAGTTGACGCACTGCCTTGAAAATAATGTGACCAATCGTCAGCTGTTGGTGATGCTCGGTGCCTCGCCGTTTCTCACCGGTATCCTCTGTCGTGACGCCGAATATTTTATCGACCTGTTTACCCGCGGCGAGGTGGAACGGAGAAAAGATGTCGATCTGATGGTCGCTGAGCTGGAGCAGCGCATTGCTCCTGAGGCCGATTTTGAAGCGCTGCAACGCTGTTTGCGGCGCTACAAATATCGCGAAGTGTTGCGCATCAGTGCCCGTGATCTGAGTGAAATCGCAGATCTTGAAGAAGTGACGGCGGAACTCTCCAGCCTCGCTTCAGCGACACTGCGGCTTGCCTGCAGCCATTGCGAAAAGTTGCTGCAGCAGGAGTTGGGTGTGCCCCTGCTCGACGAACCGGATGAACAGGGGCGTGAACAGGCGACCTTTACCGTGTTCGGCATGGGCAAGTTTGGCGGCTGGGAACTCAATTTTTCTTCGGACATCGACCTGATCTACTTTTATTCGGCAACCCAGGGAACGACCAGCGGCATCACCAACGCCAATGGGCAGACGGAGAATCAGGTCACCCTGCATCAATACTTTGTCAAATTAGCCGACATGGTAACTAAAGCCATTGGTCAGGTGACGGCGGACGGTTTTGTCTTCCGGGTTGATCTGGATCTGCGCCCTGAGGGACGTAGTGGCGAGATGGCCTGCTCTCTGCGTGCGGCAGAAACCTATTATGAAAGCTGGGGCCAGAACTGGGAGCGCTCGGCCATGATGAAGGCACGTCCGGTGGCTGGCGACCTGGATCTGGGCGAGAGGTTGTTGTGGGCTTTGGAGCCGTTTATCTACCGGCGTTATCTCGATTACGGCATGATCGAGGACCTTAAGGAGATGAAGCAGAAGATCGACTGCCATCAGGCCCAACAGGATAATTGCCAGAATAATCTCAAGCTCGGTCGCGGCGGTATTCGTGAGATCGAGTTCTTCATCCAGGCGTTGCAACTGATCTTTGCCGGCAAGAACCCTCAAGTGCGCCAACGCAGCACACTCAAGGCGATGGTGCTGTTGCGTGATGCCGGGCACCTCAGTGCCGAAGATGCGGCCGCCTTGCGTCAGGCCTATATCTTTTTGCGCACCGTCGAGCATCGTATTCAGGTGGTTCAGGAGCGGCAGACCCACAATTTGCCAATGGCAGATAAAGATCGCCTGTCTCTGGCCCGGCGCAGCGGTTTTGACAGCCGAGATGCGTTTGAAGAGCGGCTGCAACAACATCGTGATGAAGTGGTGCGCATCTATCGTGAACTGTTTTACGCCGGAGAAGATCAGCCCGAAGACACGATCAAACCGCAGGTGCGTGCGTTACTTGATGAAAGTATCGACAGTGATTTTGCCAAGGACCTGCTCGAAGAGTCCGGTTTCCGTGATGTCGAACAGGCTTTTGAAAGTCTGTGCCGGTTGCGGGAAGGCAAATACGGCTCTCCAATGACTCGTCGTGTGCGGCGATATTTTCAGCGGATTCTGCCCGTGTTGGTGCAGGAAGTGATCAGTTCGCCTGAACCGGATATGGCGCTGAATCATCTGGAAGAGTTTCTTATGCGCATTCGGGCGCATGGCACCTTTTATGCCTTGATGGCGGAAAATCATGCGATTGTCCGTTTGTTGATCTCGCTGTTCAGCACCAGCAAGTTTTTGTCGCGGATTTTCATCCAGCGGCCGGAAATCCTTGATTCGCTGGTGTCCAGTGGCTACGCCGTGGAATTCAAGTCCCTGGAAGTGTTGCGCGATGAACTCACCGCCCAGCTGCGGCAGGCTCTCGATTATGAAGACCGTCTCGACCAGTTGCGCCGTTTTCGCAATGAGGAGTTTTTGCGCATTGCCCTCAACGATCTGCGCGGCGACCAACTGCAGGGACGCACCACCATGCAACTCAGCTGTTTGGCCGTGGTCTCCCTCGAAGCGGCGGTGGAGATGGCCCGCAACGAGCTGATCCCCCGTTTTGGTTTGCCGTATTGTCCGTTGGAACACGGAGGCTGGCAGGAGGCCGAATTTGCCGTGCTCGGCATGGGTAAGTTGGGTGGCATGGAGCTCAACTATCACTCCGATCTCGACATCATTTTTATTTACAGCGGACAAGGGAAAAACCGCCCGGCCAAAGGCACTGATGTCGACCGCTTTAAAGAGCTCACGAACCAGGAATACTTCTCTAAGCTGGCACAACGAATTATCTCAGTATTGACCTTGGCGACGCGCGAAGGACGCGTCTATGAGATCGATACCCGGTTGCGACCCTCCGGCAATCAGGGGCCTTTGGTTACCAGCCTGACCGCGTATGAAAATTACCACGAAGAGTCGGCCCAGTTGTGGGAACGTCAGGCCCTGACCAAAGCACAGGTCGTGGTGGGCACTCCGGAGATCACGGAGCGCATCGAAGCGATTAATGACCGCATTACCTGGGAAAAGCCCCTGCCCAAAGAACTCAAAGCCGAAATTTACCGCTTACGGGGGCGGATGGAGCGGGAGATTGCCAAAGAAGGTCAGGACCAGTTTAACATCAAGACCGGACGCGGCGGCATGGTGGATGTGGAATTCCTTGTGCAATATCTGCAGCTGCGTCATGGCAAGGATTTTCCTGAAATCAGGGTCTGTAATACGCTGGCTGCGTTGCGCGCCCTGGGAGAGAAGGAACTGATCTCAAAAGACGTTGCCGCAGAGCTGGAAGCCGGGTATAAATTTCTGCGTCGTCTGGAAAACAAGTTACGTCTGGTGCACGACCAGTCGTTCAACCAGATTTCAACCGATACCGCTAACCTGAGACGGCTGGCCCGACGCCTGGGTTATACCAAAGAAACGGATCTGCCGGAGCGGCAGTTTCTTAGAAGTTATCGTAAAATGACCGAAAAGATTCGTGCCCATTTCGATCATTATCTGAAGCCGGAAGTGGGTCAGGATGCTGAAGCACCTGACGAAACAAAATAAACTTATGGAGAGTGTTTGATGTCGCGAATGAAAGTTTTCGGACTTCTGCTGCTGGTGGCCTGTGTGGTCAGCGGTTGCGGATGTCTGGATATCCCGTGTGTATAATGTGGTTCGGCGTTGCCCCGCGTCCTAAGATGGACACGCAACAAGGAGTGGTTTCATTCCTTATTGCGGCAATTAACGCAAAATCGAGGTTTTCAAAATAGCCATAACGAAGTTGAAACAGGGACTTTGTTATACATCTGAACGGTACCGGGATCTCTCGGTGCCGTTTTTGTTTGTCTCTTCGCGCGGGAGTTAATTTATGGGGAAGAGCAGCGGAAAAGGGCTGGTGAAATAATCGCGCTGAGCTTGCTTAGCGCATGGCCGCGTTAAAACGGTTTCAGGGTTTTATCGAGGAGATGGCGTGGTTGCACATTACGCATGGCATTAAGCAGGCTGTTCTTTATCTGCGGAATCTCCTGTTGCAAGTCCTCAATCAATTCTTTCATCCGCTGACGCTTCTGGTCGCGGCGGGCCAGCATTGGACAACTGCAGTCGATTCGTGGGATGTTGTGTAACGTCGCCCAGTGATCAATCAGGTGTTCTTCAACGTACACCAACGGGCGGATGACGGTTTGCTCGCCATTATCCGCCAGCAGTTTTGGGCTCATAGCACTAATAGTGCCGGAATAAAATTGATTGAGCAGCAGGGTTTCGATGTGGTCGTCGAGATGGTGGCCGAGGGCCACTTTATTGCAGCCCAGTTCTTTGGCTGTGGTGTAGAGAGCTCCACGTCTCAGCCGGGCGCAGAAGGCACAGTAAGATGAGCCTGGCCGCAGATGAGCGTTGATCACTTCTTCGCCGTTGGTGGTCTCAATGTGGCCATTGAATCCCAGTTCGTGGAGGTAGTTGGAAATCGTCTCGGTATCGAAACCGTCAAACCCGGGATTAATGTTTACCGGCACCAGTTCATAATGGATGGGGGCCCGGCGGCTTAATTCTTTTAGGACATGCAGCAGAGTCCATGAATCCTTGCCGCCCGAAACGGCGACGAGGATGCGGTCATTATCTTCAATCAGGTTGAAGTCGCCGACGGCTTTCCCCGCCAGGCGCTTGATTTTGTCAAACAGCTTCTGCTCGTTCACGTTGATCCATGTCGTAAAGGGTGGAACGACGACTATAACGGTCTCAACGTTTTGGATCAAGACCCTAACGGGATGTTGAAAAAGGCATTTTCGTCTTGCTCACAAAATCAAGACTTGAACGTCGGCCTTTGATTTTTGTTGCTCATCCAGAGGGGCGTGGCTGTTTTTCAACAGCCTCCTAACGCAGAATCTTTGCGTCGTGTTATTTCAATTCCTCATAGATTTCTTCAAAAAGTGGTGCCACCTCGATAAACGCTTTGAGAATAACGGGATCAAAATGTTGCGGCAGGGTGCGGCCGTCGCCCTGAGTGATGATGCGGACCGTGGTATCGTGATCGAAGGCTGGTTTATAAACACGTGGATTGCGTAGCGCGTCATACTGATCGGCCAGAGTAACGATCCGTCCTTCGAGAGGAATCTCTTCACCTTTCAAACCGTTGGGGTATCCGCTGCCGTCATACCGTTCGTGATGGGTCAGGGCAATGCTGCGTGCCAGTGTCAGTCGAACATGATCACCGAGAATACGAGCTCCGTACACCGTGTGGCGTTTCATGATTTCATACTCTTCGTCATCCAATTTGCCGGCCTTTTTCAGAATTCTCGGAGGGGTCTGGATTTTGCCGATGTCATGAGTAATGGCCTGCAGACGGATCAGGTTGACGAACTGTTCCGATAACCCCAGGTGCTGCGCGATCAGGGCACAATAGTGACCGACGCGGAGAATATGATTGCCGGTATCTTCATCATTAAGTTCAGAGGCTCTGGCCAGCGCCTGAAGGGTATAGACAAAGGCTTCTTCCGTATCGGTCAATTGCCGGGAAAGTGATTGGAGAAACAAGCCCTGGGCTACGACACTGTTGAGAATTTCCGCATCATAGGCGGTTACTGGACGCCCGTAATTAAGTGCGCAAAAAGACAGTTTTTTACTCAGACAGCAGACAAGATTTTCCGGCGTTTCAATGGTGGCTCCCAGTGCCTGAACAAAGGTGGAAATTTGTGGTTGCTGTAGATCTTCCTTGTTGAAAAAAGAATAGTGGCTGCCCTGCTCAGGAATATCGAGAGTTTCGCTAAGCTCTGTGGTGAGTGGTGTTTGTGTCAGTGAGCCTTGCTGGTATTCAAAGCGGAACCAGTTACCGAGTTCCGCAAGATGCACCAGGGCTGTTTGCGGTTTGTTGGAATCCCTCGACGGATCGGCAAGCAACTGGCTGACAATACCCTGAATGGTGTGCATAAAATTAAACTGCAACGGGTCAAAAGCCGTGATCACACGTTCACCAAAAGAGATGAGATTGGTAATGGTGCTGTACGCGGAGTTGAGCTGATCGTTGAGCTTTTTGACTTTAAGTAGCATGTTGACACGAGCCAGGACTTCGACCCTGTCGAGAGGTTTGGACAAAAAGTCTTCGGCACCGGCCTCAATGCCGAGGATGCGGTTTTCTTTATCAGCATATGCGGTAATCATGACGACCGGGATCATGCGTTTATTTTTGTCGGCTTTGATGCGTCGACATACTTCAAATCCATCAATCTCAGGCATCATGACATCGAGCAAAACCAGATCGACCGGATCTTTCTCAATGATCTCCAGGGCTTCGCGTCCATTTTGCGCCTTGAGGATAATAAACTCTTCTCCGGCGAGAAATGCTTCGAGAAGGTCGAGGTTCATGGGTTGATCATCGACGCACAGAATCTGTATAGGGTGTGGATTCATCCGTTTGTTTTCTCCATATGCGGGCAAAAAAAGTCTCACGTGTTGTCTTATCCGTCGCTCAGATGTTGTCTGACGAATTCCGGCAGTTTTCGGGTTTCAAGCGGCTTGGCCAAATAATCATCAAATCCGGCATTGAGCAGCCTCTCTCGATCACCTTTCATGGCGAATGAAGTGATCGCGATGATTTTCAGATGGCGAGTGCGTGGATCTTCACGCAGTTTCAGCGTGGCGGTTTCGCCATCCATCACCGGCATTTGAATATCCATCAGCACCAGATCAGGGTTGAGTTCGCGCGCCAGGCGAATCCCCTCTTCGCCGGTGTGTGCTTCATAGACGTCATAGCCGTGGTAGACCAGAATGTCGCGCAGCATCAAGCGGTTTGCCGCCGTGTCATCGACGATGAGAATTTTATAGGTCATTTTTCACCCCCTCTTGATGCAAAGGAATGACAAGAACAAAGCGACTGCCTTTGCCTGGCTGGCTGGAGACTCCGATGCAGCCGCCATGCAGTTCGACCAGTCGTTTGCAAAGTGCCAGACCGAGGCCCGTTCCCTCATGCTTTTTGGTATAAGGTGAACTGAGCTGACTGAATTCCTGAAAGAGTTTGAGATAGTCCTGGCTTTCGATGCCGATGCCGGTATCCGAAACGGCAATTTCAAGCCCCGGCTGATGGGGATTCGGTGGCGGAATTTGTTCCGGTTGCCAGAGTTCTGCCTGCTGGAGGCCGATCTCTTCGGTCTTGCGTGCGCTGACCCTGACCGTGCCACCTTCCGGCGTGAATTTGACAGCATTCGACAGCAGGTTGAAGAGGATCTGTTTGAGCTTGCGTTCATCGGCCATCAGATGGGTCTGGTCCTCGGCAGCGATGTCCAGCTCCATCTGAATCGCGTGTTTATGCGCTTTTTCCTGGAGCATGGTCATGGACGATGCCAGCAGTGTGCGTAGATCAACCAGGCCGAGTTCCAATGTCATGCGGCCCGCTTCCACTTTGGACAAATCGAGAATGTCATTGATCAGCGACAGCAGATGACGGCCACTGAGCAAAATATTGCTGACATACTCGCGCTGTTTGTCATTGAGGGGGCCGAACATCTCATCTTCCAGCACTTCGGAAAATCCGATCACTGAATTGAGTGGCGTGCGCAATTCATGGCTCATGTTGGCGAGAAAGTCTGATTTGGTCTGATTGGCATCCAGGGCCTCGCGTTGTGCTTTGGAGGCCTCTTTGGTGCGTCGCACCAACTCTCTGTTAAGACGATCCAGCTCAAGGTTTTTGTCATCCAGCATGTTGAGGTTGTCGACTAACTGCTCGTTAAGCAGTTGCAGTTCCTCGGTTGCTGCAAGTAATTCCTGATTTTTCTGGATCGCGGTTTCGTAGGTGGATAACAGTAAATTGAGGATTTGTAACCTGTCGGAATTGATGAAGTATTTTCGGTCTCTGAAGAAAATTTCCATGCCCATTTTTGCACGTTGATCGCTATTGAGGTTGCGGTTGGCAATGATGTGCTGGATGCGGGACAGGAGAAATTTTTCCTTATAGGGCTTGATAATGAAATAATCCGCACCACATTCCAGCCCCATGATGACATCGTCGGGTTCCGACAGGGAGGTCAGGAGAATGACCGGAATGTCCTGTAGATTTTCGTCCCCTTTAATCCGGCGGCATAAGGTATAACCGTCCATGCCCGGCATGACCACATCACTGATAATGGCCAGGGGGCGCTCTTCAGCGAGAAGGGCCAACGCTTCGAAGCCATTTTGGGCGGTTCTGGCCTGATAACCGTTTTTGTTGAGCAGGTAAAGCAATTGCTCTGCCTGAGTGGGGCTGTCCTCAACAATGAGTAGTGAACTGTCGGAGCGTTCTTCAGAGGTCATGGTCATCTCCCTGTTATTCTTCGGCGGATTTCCTGCCGTTTTTTTGTGCCAATCCTGCAAGGAAGGCCGCTATTTTGGCGGGCGAAAGAACATGGTCGGCGGCTTTGAGATGAAGTGCTTCACCCGGCATGCCATAGACGATTGACGTTTCCCTGTCCTGGATCAGAGTTACTGCCCCCAGATGTTGGAGTTGTTGTAACTCTTTGGCTCCGTCACAGCCCATGCCGGTAAGCAGAACAGCTGCTGAGTGGGCACCGAAGGCTTCAGCGACGGAGCGAAACAGCACTGAGACGGAGGGACGGACACCATATTCCGCAGGGCTGTCGGAAAAGTGCAGGCAGAGATCTTTGCCAACCCGCAGATGCTGATCATCGGCCGCAAAATAGGTGTGGCCGGCCTGTAGTGATTCGCCGTCGCTGGCAACATGAATCGGACGGCTGGTAACCTGCGCCAGCCAGCGTACAAAGCCTTCCAGAAAACCGCGTGCCATGTGCTGAACGGCAACGATGGGCACATTGAAATCTTTAGGTAATGCCGAAAGAATTTCATGGAAGACCGCCGGACCTCCGGTTGATGCTCCGATGGCAATCACTTTAATCTCTCGTGATTTTACGACTGTCGGCAGTGCATTGCTCGGAGATGACAGAAGCGTTTTTTTCCAGCGCCGGATCACTTTGACTTCACTCATGGCCTTGACCGTACGTACCAGAGTGCGAGCCGCTGTTTCATAGTCCGGATGTCCGGGGCCCCAGGGCTTTTCGACGATGGCCAGTGCTCCAGTTTCCATCGCCTGAAAGATTTTGTCCGTATCGTTGGCGACAAAGCTGCCACTGACGATGACAATAGGCACCGGATGTGTTTCCATGATCTGGCGTGTTGTTTCGTAACCGTCCATTTTCGGCATATGAATGTCCATGGTGATGACATCAGGGCGCAGTGAGACCGTTGCCTTCAGGGCGTCTTCACCATTGGCAGCAATACCGATCACCTCAATAGCGCTGTCGGTCGCAAGAATATGCATCAGCAGTTCCTGCTCAATAGGCGAGTCTTCGACGATCAGGGTCCGGATCATGGTGTGCCTTTCATAGCAGTCGTGTCATGACGTCGAGAAGATCACTCTGGTCGAAATTGCTTTTGACGATATAGGCATTGGCACCGACATCAATGCCCCGTTCTCGATCCTCCTCAGACGCCAGTGCTGTTACCAGCACCACCGGTAAATCCTCCAAAGCTTTTTCCTCGCGGATTCTGGAGGTAAGTTCAAAGCCGTTCAGGTGAGGCATTTCCACATCAGAGACCAGGATGTCAAAGTGATTGTTGCGCAGTTTCGTGAGGGCATCCTGCCCGTCAAATGCGGTTGTAACAATGAATCCCGATGTCTCGAGAATGTTTTTCAACAGGGTTCGGGTTGTGATGGAGTCCTCTGCAATGAGAACCTTTGCGGATGTTGGGTTGTCCCCCTCCACAGAGGAGTGTCTGGACAGGTGGCCACGCAGAGAACTTTTGACGGCGCTTTTGAATAAGTCGGGCACATTGAGAATCGGTGTGACCCTTCCGGAACCGAGAACTGTTGCCCCGGAAATATTTCGTACCCGGGTTAACTGAGGACCAAGACTCTTGAACAGAACCTCCTGCTCCGAGTGGATCATCTCAACGGCAAATGCGATTTGTGTTTCCGCAACGCTTAGGACCAGTGCCTGAATATGGTTTGTGTCATGTGGCTTGATCTGTTGGGGACCCAGGTCCAATACATGATCCAGACCAACAAGGGCAACGGGCTGGCCGTCAAGGGAAATCGTTTCACGATTTTCGGCACTGCCGATATCCTCGGTGGTCAGTCGTAAAACACGGTCGACGTAAATTGTCGGCACGATGAATTCGCGGCCCGCACTCTGGACAAGAATGCCGCGGAACGTGGCAACAGTCAGAGGCAGAATGATGAGAAATCTGGTGCCCTGATCGGGCTGTGATTCAACCTGAATGCTACCGCCGAGTTTTTCCACCTTTTCGCGGACAATGGCCAAGCCCAGGCCGCGTCCAGAGATCTCCGTAATGATGGGGCTGGTGGAGATTCCAGATTGAAAAACGTAAGCGTACACGTCATTGTCTGGCAGAGCGTCGATCTTTTGCGCGTCAAAAGGGTTCTGACGACGCAGAACCGTTCGGATCGCCTCTGAAGAAAGTCCGCCACCGTCATCCGCAACAACCAGCTCCACGGTATTGTCTTTCAGCGTCACCGTGACCGTGATCGTCCCCATTTCGGGCTTGTGTTTATCCGCGCGTTTTTCCGGGGGTTCAATGCCATGGTCAATGCAGTTACGGATCAGATGTACCAGAGGGTCTTTCATCTCATCAAGGATACGGCGATCAATCTCGATCTCGCCGCCGGATACGTGGACTTCAACCTGTTTGCCGGTGCTGCGGGACAGATCGCGAACCACCTTGGGTAACAATTCCAACAGAGAAGAGAACGGAAACATCAGGACCTGTTTCATATCATCGAGCAATGCATTGACCATGTTATTCAAGGTACGACTGTCGCATTCCAAGGATTTTTTTCTTTGAATGTGCTGCTCTTTGAGCGTGGTGACAACCTGTTCATTCCAATCGAAAAATGCGATCAATTTTTCCAGTGCCTGTTCCTGGTCCTGCTGTGGCGGATGCCCGTTTGTCGATTGGCTGCGATGTAGCATCGTGCGCAGCTCATGGACCAGAGGCAATGTTTTTGCCCATTCCTTTTTCCATGAGCTGAAAGAGGCATCCATTTTTCGGAGTTCTTTGACCCGCTGGCTGGCGGCAAGCTTGGCGGCAAGCATCTCCTCAGACTGCAACAGCAGATGGGACAGTTTGTCGGTTGCCACACGTACGGTTTCCGTCGGCAGAGAGAGCGGTTTTTTCTCCTCCGCAGCCGGTGGTGTGACCGTTTGTGTGCTCTGCGGGGCCGATGGCGGCGGTGGTTCAACTGCCGGGCTCTGTGGCGGTGAGGCCGTTGATGGTTTTTGTTCTGCGCTCTCTTGTCGATGATTCCGCAGAGCCTGCTCAAGGCGGGTGATCAAATCCTTGGATGCCGTTCGGTCCTGATTGGGTTGGTTAGGACTGGCTGTGAGAAGCAAACGGTTTAACGCATCCAGGGTTTGCTGAAACAGGTCAAATAGTTCAGTGTCCGGTATGAGTTGAGAATTCTTCCACACGGAAAAAATGTTTTCCAGCGCTTGGCAGAGGGCTTCGATCTGGGGCAGATTGATGGCCCGTGCAGCGCCCTTCAGGCTGTGGATTTCGCGAAAAACGCTTTCAACCAGGGGCGCTTGCACAGCAGGGGCCGCCTGTTCCAGTTCGAGCAAGCCGGAGCAGATATGCTGTGTGTGCTCCTGGGCTTCTGTCTGGAAAATCGAGAAAAGACGCTGCCGGAATTCAAGGTCGTTTTCGCTCATGATATCCTCGTTGCCTGAACTGCCATGTGCGGACCGTGTCGCTTAAACCTGATATTGGGCGACGAGGTCTTTAAGCTTCTGCCCCAGATTGTGCAAGTCCTGAGAGGTTGTTTCCACCTGACGCATGCCTGTTGTATTCTGTTCACTGGCTTGTTTGATATTCTCCATGGCCAGAGTCATCTGATCCATGCCGGTCAGTTGTTGTTGGCTGGACGCGGCGATTTGCATGGCAGCCTGGGCTGCGAGATCAATGCTTTCGGCCAGTTGTCGGATGGCTTCTCCAGCCTGTCGTGATTGGTGGACACCGGTTTCAACGGCTTTGCTGCCTTGTTCCGTGGCCATCACTGCGGCATTGGTTGCTTTTTGAATGTCATTGAGGATCGCTCGGACCTGGGCCGTGGCTTCTTTGGACTGCTCGGCCAAGTTCTTTACTTCCTGAGCGACAACGGCAAAACCTTTGCCGTGCTCCCCGGCTTTGGCCGCTTCAATGGACGCATTGACTGCCAGCAAGTTTGATTGCTCGGCCAGGTCGTTGACTGTGGCGATGATTTCACCGATGGTCTGACTTTGTTCAGAGAGACGAACGATGCTTTCGGCAATCGATTCTACCTGCTCCTGAATATGGTTCATGCCCGCAATGGATTCATTGACGGCATTGCGCCCATTTTGTCCGGCTTCAACGGCTTTTTGTGCGGCATCAGAAACACCGCGGGCTTTTTGGCTGGAGACCAGAGCGGTTTGTTTGACTTCTTCAACGGTTGCTGTTGTTTGACTAACGGCTGCCGCCGTTTCGGCGGCACTGGATGTCACCTGGCTGGCTGATGCCATAATCTCTCCGGACGAGGCGGCAAGGACACTGATGCCGTCAATGATCTCCCGAGTCATCTCACGCAGGCTTTTCACCATATCGGCCAAAGCATTGCCCATGACATCCTGCTCAGATTGGACCTGGACTTCCGTCGACAGGTCTCCTGACGCAATGCGTCTTGATGCTGTGGCATAACTGCTGATACTCTCCACCAGACGGCGAAAACTCTGAATAAGGACGCCCACCTCATCTTTTCTTGTGCTGTCTGGAGCTTGCACCGAGGTGTCACCGGCGGCTACTCGCTCAGCCATTCCCGTGATCTCTTTAAGGGGGGCTGCGATTACCCGGGTGAGAATCAAGGTCATCGCCCCGCAGACGATTACGGCGATGACTCCAGCGGCAATGAACCACATCAGAGAGGTTTGAGCTTCTTGATGAGACTTTGCAAGGCGCTCCAGAGCCTGATCCGTCTTTATGGAACCCAACTCCAGAATTAGATCACGGATATGGTTAAAGCGTTGCTGTTGTTCTCCAATGCCTAATTGGAGAGCTTTTTCCGGCTGACCATTGAACACAAGATCAAGTTGTTTATCACGGAGTTCCAGATAGGCATTGCGTGTGTTGATCAACGCGCTGAACTTGTCACGAAAGAGCGAACTGTGGTCGCGACTGTTGGCAATACCGCTTAGGAGTTTATTGATCTGGTCTGTTCGTTGACGAATTTCCTGTGCGAGTTCATGCTGTGCCGTCGAATCCGGGGCCATCATGATTTCCAACATCTGAGCCCGTGAGCGATTTGTATCAGCCTTGAGCTCAACCAGATTGAGCGCAGGAAGAAAATCATCGTCAAATAACCCTTGCTGCGATTCGGACGCAAGACTCAACGAATGATACGCCATGCCGATCGTAGCAATCATGATGAGTAGCATCAGGCCGAAGCCTGCGAGGATTTTAGCCTGTGTTGAAATGTCCTGAAACCAGTTCATGGCAAAGTCTCCATTTGTTGAAGCATCACTCGCTGATGCCGGATGCTGATGTGATTACTTTGTGATGTTTGCGAGTGTGTTCTCCCCAGCGTGTCGGTTATGCGTCATCGTGGATTCGTAATTTGCGGTCCAAGAGCAGTTTTTCCCCTTCGAGCACGACCAGATTTTCAGAAGTTATCCCTTTGAGGTACTCTGCACGGATTTCCGTTAAGGTCGGTAAGGAGGTCAGGATGCTTTTGATCTCAATCTGCCTGGTGGTCAGGACGGCATCGGCGAGAATGCCGAATTCCATGTTCTCATTGCGTAGAACGATAACCTTGTTCAGGTCGGAGAGACCTTTATTTTCCAGATCAAAAAAGGTTCTCAAATCGATGATGGATAAGATTTTGCCGCGTAGGCTGGCCAATCCGAACACAAAGGCTGGGACACAGGGCAGTGGCGTGAATTCTTTGAGAGGATAAACTTCGCCGATCCAACAGGACTCAATTGCGTAATGCTCATCGGCTAACAGAAATTCAACGACTTGAATGCATTGCTCCTGACAAGTGGTTTGAGCGCGCGGTTCGGCAAGTTTTCGGGCACGTTCACGCAGAATACGGCGGTTCTCTTCATCGTTAAACATTGTCGCCTCCTTCATGATCGCAGCCCTCAGCAGGAGACTTGTTCAGCGTGCGGGTAATCACCCTGAGCCTGTGGACGGAAAGACCTTCTGATCCCGGAACCTCATCATCAGGAGAAAAGGGTTCAAGAAGTGATAAGGTCTGGTTGAAATGGCGGCGTGCTTTACTCTTTTTGCCTTGGCGCCGGGCGATATTTCCCAGCGAAAAATGAGCAAGAATCAGGTTTCTATCCAGATAGATGGTTCGACGCAGGGACTGCTCTGCTTCTTCAAGTGCGCCTTGCTCCAGCAAAATCATGGCGCGGAGATAATGCACGTTGGCATTGAGTTTATCGTGGCGGATGGCTTGATCGGCGACCGTCAAAGCTTCATTGAGATCGCCTTTGTCCGCTAAAATCCGACAGTGTTCAGCGGTCGATTGCGTTTGGGTCGATTGTCTTGGGATGATGGTTTCCTCTTGCGGGACGCACCAGACGGGCTCTTTGGGCTCTGCGCGCAATTCCGCTTCATGTGATGGCTCTTGCCGGAGCGTGTCTGTGCTTGGGACGTCTTCGACCGGATCTCTTTCCGTTCTGAGGCCCTGCTGGGGTCGCTTACGGTAAACGGTTGCTTCTGGAAGGTTGACTGTCTCAAATCCGGAAAACAATGTTGTGGATAATTCGCAGGAACCGACAACCAGCCAACCTTGCTCATGGAGACAGTCGTGCAAATGTTTTACCGCCGTCAAGGTGGCTTTGGGCGGAAAATACAAGAGGACATTACGACACATGATGACATCGACACGGGCCGTTTCCGGGTGGAGAGAGGTGATCTCATCCATCAGGTTGAAATAGTCAAAATGAACCATGTCACGGATGTCTTTTTTGAGCGTATAGCGTCCTTTGGTCGTTTGCGTGAAATAATCGCGTTTAAGCCAGTCAGGGGTAGCGCGGAATGACCACTCCGTGTACTCCCCGGTGCGCGCTTTTTCCAGTGCTCGGGGATTGATATCCGTTGCCAAAATCGAGATCCCCCACTCTTTGGCCATCCTGTTTCTCATCCGATGAAGCAGGATGGCCAAAGAAAATGCCTCTTCGCCGCTGGCGCAGCCAACACTCCAGAAACGCAGCCGTTTGTCATTGGGATGGCAACGCAGAAGTTGCGGTATAATCTCCTGTTCAAGAGCGTAAAAGGCTTTTGGCTCTCTCCAGAAATATGTTTCTCCAATGGTCAGATAGGAGGCCATGGTTTCAATCATTTTTCTAGAGCCCGGCGTACTTATAAATCGTTGAGCGCACTCAGTGCCATCGCGACAGTTCAAAACATCGGCAGCCTGGGTAAACGCACGCTCCAGTACACTCCATTGCGGTGGCGAAAAGAGAATGCCCATGTGTTCGGCAACAAGGCCACTGAGCTGCTTCAGCATGGCAGGAGAGAAGGATGTTGTCATCGCTCTTGCTCCTCCAGCTGATGCTGAACGCTTCGGTAGTCTTGTTCTGAAAGTAATTGATCAAGGTCGTGGATCAGAATGAGCCCGTCGGCGGTTTTGACGACGCCCGCCAGAAAGGGGAGATGGGGAAGAATGTCGTCAGATGTTGTTTGTGATGCGTTATCAAAGCTGCTGACTTCGCAGACAGTGTCAACTCTCAAGGCAAGAGCCCGTTCTTTCCAGCGAACAATCATCAATTGATCGGCAGGTTTGACAGGCTGCGGTGCAAAGCCAAAACGATCACGCAAATCTACGACCGGAACCACGTGACCCTGAACGTTGATGATGCCCTCCAGTGGAGGCATCGCTCCGGGTAATGGCGTGATTTCTACCATGCGAACGACACGTTCAACCGCATCAAGAGAAACGGCGCAGCGTAACTCATTCAAAGAAAAGATAATTATGTTTGAAAGTGTATTCATTAATTGAATCGTCCGCTTCCGATATGTCGCAGGTTTCTCTTTAAATACAATGGCTAAAAGGGTGCAAAAAAAGACATTTGCAGAATTAAATAATAAGACTTTAACTGAAAAGTCGGAATTTGCAATGATCAGCTAAAAATCCTTTTGGCACTATTGGTGGCTGTCATTAGGGTGGAGAAATATCCGCTGAATCATCCGCTTGAGGACGAGGTGTAAAAAAGCTGTTGAATGGTGAAGGAGGAAGCACCGGTGATGCTTCCTCCTTTCTTGTGAACTCAGGAAGGGGCTTGACGTTAAGCCTCGATGTCGAGATTGAAAAAGACGTCGTGAATGGCTGTTCCCACCTCGTTAACACGTGTTTGCGTATTGTCGAGGTATTCATGCAGGCCATAGGCGAAAATTTCTTCCAGTGATGCATACTGGAATTCCGTCATCAGGCGGCCAAGTTCCTGCTCGGCGCGGTTGGCATAGGTCCCGCGCAGGCTGCCGGTGATCAGACTCATCGAGGTCATCGCCGTGGCCAAGCAGTAGTGGATAGAGCGTGGGAAATTGCGCTCCAGCAGCAGGAAGTCGACGATCTTCTTCGGATCGATGCGGCCGTGGCGTTTGCGGTACATCTCAAAAGCGCTGGCTGAGCGCAGCAGTGCCGCCCACAGGATGTTGTCATACGGGCTGCCGACATAGTCCACCGACGGCAGTAGAATGAAGTATTTGACGTCGAGAATCCGTGAGGTTTTGTCGGCGCGCTCGAGCATGCGGCCCATGCGGCCGAAGTTCCAGCCTTCACCATGGGTCATGGTCGATTCAGTGATGCCGATGAAGGTGTGACTGGCATTCATGATATCGACGAAGAACTGATGCGGCAGGTCCATGGACGATTCGCGCGCTGCCGTGTTCATCATCAGGTAAAAGGTGTTGAGCTGCTCCCACATCTCCGAACTGATGTATTCACGAATGGAGCGGGCATTTTCACGTGCCGCACGAACGCAGGAATAGATGGAGTTGCTGTTGTTACGATCAAAAGCGAGGAACTCAATGGCGCTTTCCCGCGTGGCGTCGCCGTACAGCTCTTTGAACAGCTCATGGTCACCGGTGGTGTTGATCAACGGTTGCCACTGATCGCTGGCATTCTCGGGAATGTCCAGAGTCATGTGGTAGTTGGCGTCGATAAAACGGGCCACATTCTCAGCGCGTTCTATGTAGCGGTTCAGCCAGTAGATAGCATTGGCAACACGACTTAACATGGCAGACCCTCCTGTGTGTTCAGGGAAGATTCCGGGGAGGGACCACCTTGCATGTTAAGCACCCAGGTGTCCTTGCTGCCACCACCTTGGGACGAGTTGACCACCAGTGAGCCTTTTTTCAAGGCAACGCGAGTCAGGCCGCCGGGCAGAACGTAGATAGAATCTTTGCCATAGAGAATATAGGGCCGCAGATCGACATGGCGTCCTTCAAAGTGATCATCGACCAGCACCGGTACCCGCGACAAGGCGAGGGTCGGCTGGGCAATGTAAGTGCGCGGCTTGGCCAGGATGCGCTGGCGGAATTCATCGCGCTCGGCCTGAGTGGCATGAGGGCCGATGAGCATGCCGTAACCACCCGATTCGTTAACCGCTTTAACCACCAGCTTGTCGAGGTTCTCCACCACGTATTTGCGATCCTCTTCACGCCAACAGGCATAGGTGGGCACGTTATTGATGATCGGCTCTTCATTGAGGTAATAGCGGATGATCTCCGGCACATAGGCGTAGATTGCCTTGTCGTCGGCAACACCGGTGCCGGGGGCGTTGGCCAGGGCTACCGTGCCTTTGCTGAACGCCTCCATCAGGCCGGGGACGCCGAGCATAGAGTCGCTGCGGAAGACCTTCGGGTCCATGAAGTCGTCGTCAATCCGGCGGTAAATGACATCCACCCGCTCCAGGCCGGTCGTGGTGCGCATCATCACCTCGCCGCGATGGACGACCAGGTCATTACCCTCCACCAGCTGGACACCCATCTGCTGGGCAAGGAAGCTGTGTTCAAAATAGGCCGAGTTGTAGATGCCCGGTGTCCATACGGCCACATTCGGGGCGCGTAATCCCGGTGGTGCCATCTCCTGCAGCATATCGAGCAGACGACTCGGATAGTCGGTGACCGGCTGGACACTGCATGAATCAAACACCATCGGGAAGGTGCGTTTCATGATCAGGCGGTTTTCCAGCACGTAGGAAACACCGGATGGACAGCGCAGGTTGTCCTCCAGTACATAGAATTCACCGTCCGCGCCGCGAACCAGGTCGGTGCCGGTGATGTGGCACCAGACGCCATGCACCGGGTTAATGCCCAGACAGGGCTTACGGAAGCCATCCGCCGAAAAGACCAGATCCGCCGGAATGATACCGTCCTTGATGATCTGCTGCTTGTTATACACGTCGTGAATAAACGTGTTCAGGGCGAGGATGCGTTGTTTTAAGCCCTGCTCCAGTCGCAGCCATTCCTGCCCCGTAACAATGCGCGGTACAATGTCAAAGGGGAAGATCTTCTCGGTCTGAGCCTCGTTGCTGTAGACGTTGAAGGTAATTCCCAGATTAAGCAGGGCTTTTTCCGCGGCGATTTGCCGACGTTGCAGTTCCTGCCCGGGAAGGGCGTTGATCCGTTCGATGACCAGTTCAGCGCTTGGACGGGGCTTGCCGTCGGCGGTGAACAGTTCGTCGTAGAACCCCTCCGTGTCATAACCATCAAATCTCATGTAATGCTCCTTTCCTTTACGTTTCGCACAATCAGTTGTCCTGAGCGAAAAAAGGGATCAGGTACGGGAGCGGACGCCGTTGTCCGGCAAGCGGGCGACATCAACCGAGACATGCACTTGGTGATGGCCGCCCCCCAGTGCGACTCCTTTTAGCGGGGACACATCGGAAAAATCCCGACCCCAGGCCACGGTAATATGCTGTTCGTGTGGCTTCTGGTTGTTGGTGGGATCAAAATCAAGCCAGCCGATTGACGGCACATAAACCGCAAACCAAGCATGGGACGCATCGGCCCCCACCAGGCGTTCCTGACCTGGTGGCGGCACGGTTTCGATATAGCCACTGACATAGCGGGCTGCCAGGCCGATGGAGCGCAGACAGCCGATCGCAACGTGGGCAAAATCCTGACATACGCCGCGGCGGTGATGCAGCACCTCAGGTAGTGGCGTACTGATGTCGGTGAATTCGGCATCGTAGGTAAAGTCGTGGTAAATCCTCTGCATAAGTTCTTCGGCAGCATCGCTGATCGGACGCCCGGCTGAGAATGACGGCATGGCGTAAGCAGCCAGGTCGCGATTTGATGCGATCAGAGGAGATTCACATAAAAACGGTGTGCAGTTGAGTGTTTCATCCAATTGATGGCAGCCCATCCGTGCGTTTTCCCAGGGAATGGCTGCTGCACGCTCATAATCATGCGGGTCGAATTGAACATCGACATCGCTGATTGCAGAGATGGTCAGTTCTTCGTGGGGCACCTGTACTGCAAAGTGGTTCGCCCGATTGCCGAAGAAATCCAGTCGTTCGTGAATATCCGTAGCTTCTGGCTCAATGGTCAGTCGGCTTTCCAGGCACTGTTGGTAGGCCGTCTGGCGTGGCAGCAGAAACGCCTCGTTGCGACACAGTTGCACCGGGTCCGAGTAGCTGTAGCGGGTGATGTGCTGTACTCGGTATCTCATACTTTGGCCTCCAGAGGCGCTGAACCCAATTGTTGTAACGCCACACTTGGCGTGAAATACAATTGCATCAGGGTGTCGGACAAGTGATCGAGACGCTGTTGCTGGGCATCAAGGAAGACGCGCAGCAGTGGATATTCATCTTCCCCTTCAGCGCGTCCGGCCAGTTTCTTTGCGCTGGTTCGGGCGACTTCTGCCAGTGCCTCATCAATCAGTTGCTGATCTTCGTGAGGCTTGATACTGGTCGGATTATGTGGCAGGGCACAGATGTGTTTATGCAGCTGATGGAGCTGAAATGCCAGTGACCGCGGATAATTTTCATCCAGAATCAGGAGTTCAAGAATCAGCGACAACTGCATGAAAGAGCGATAACGGCGGCGGAACACCACCAAGCTGTTGCAGGTGGACAGCACAGCTTCGCGAATTTGGGCTTCTGTGGAATCCTGTTGGCAGGGTACCAGCGTCGCCTGTAACAGCGCAATGAGGTTTAACGCGCGTTCGATGCGGCGGCCGATGTTGAGCAGTTGCCAGGCGGTTTCGCGCGACATGTTTTCACTGGTCAGGCCACTGATCGCAGCGAGGTGGCCAATGAGTTGGTCGACGCTTTTCAACAGGCGACCACTGCCGATCTGTGACCGGGTGATGCGTGGATGCCAGTTTTGACGCAGATGGTCGATGATCCGCCAGGCGTCTTCAGGCAACAGGTCACGCACCACATACGCCGCTTGGCCCAGGCTGACCAGCGAGGTGCGCAGGCTGCCGATACGCTGATCATCACACGCCAGGGACAGCAGTTCGCCGCGCGGGTCTTTCAGTGTGCGTTTGGCATCGTCCCCCATGAACCCGGGGTAGGTCTGGGTTACCCGGGTCAATGCACGTAGCAGATGATGCAGGCTCAGCTGATCATCGGGATCGCGGAATTCATTGACCTCATAAAGTTTGCCGAGGATCGAGCGCAGCAACCGGCAGGTCTGTTCGGTGCGCTCGGCATAACGCCCGGCCCAGAACAGGTTTTCGGCGCTACGGCTCGGTAATGGCATGAATACCGGACGCAGCAACTGATTGGGATGGGCCTGCAACCACAAGTTGACCTGCTTGTCGCGTTCCTCTGTCAGCACCCAGGTGTCCTTGATCTTGCCGCCTTCGTTGTTGGCAACCAGGCTGGTGCTTTTTTCGTGAACACGGGTCAGACCGCCGGGCATGGCTACATAACTATTCTGCTGGGCGGTCAGATAAAAGGTCGAGATGCCCTGGCGCGGCACAATCTGGTTATCCTCAAAAGTTGGAAAGGTGGCCAGTTTGATCAGTTGCTGACCGATGAACAGATGGGGTCGGGCCAGGATCAGACGCCGCCACTGTTGTTGTTCTTTACGAGTCAGCTTACCCGGCACACTGCGTGGCAGACCGGACATCGGGTGGATCGGCCGCAAGACCAGCTCGTTGAGATGGTCGAGCACGTAATTGCATTCGTTGGGCTGACCGCACCACCAGGTCGCCACGGACGGCAGCTGTAACTCTTCTCCACGCCAGTGTTGGCAGATCGCCGGTAAAAAAGCCATCAGAGCCGGATTTTCGACAGCGCGACTGCCGATAGGGTTCACCACCGATACTTGACCACTGCGTACCACTTCAAGCAGGCCGGGCACGCCGAACAGCGAATCGCCGCGTAACTCCAGAGGATCGCACAAATTATCGGCTACGCGGCGCATGATCACATCCACCTGGCGCAGGCCATCCACTGATTTTAGCCACACTTTGGCATCGCGAACAATGAGATCTCCGCCTTGGACCAACGGCAGGCCTAGGTAGGAGGCCAGATAGGCATGTTCAAAAAAGGCCGGATGATCGGGGCCGGGCGTCAGCAGGATGATAACCGGTTCATGATCGTGCTGGGCTGACAGCTGCGACAGCCGTTGGCGCAGGGCGACAAAATACATGGCCAGGCGATGGACTTGAAACGGCTCAAACAGCTGCGGAAAGCTGCGCGACATGATCAGGCGGCTTTCCAGTGCATAGCCTTCGCCAAGGCAGGCATTGGTGCAATCCGAGAGCACCCAGTAACGGCCATCAATGCCCTTGGCCAGATCAGGTGTGTAGAGACTGAGAGGGGTCTCGCTAGTGAGCAAACCATTACATGGGTAGAGGAAATCTTGCTGGGCAAACACCAGTTCTGCAGGGAGAATGCCTTCTTTGATCAGAGTCCGTGGACCGTAGATGTCGCGCAGCACGGCATTGAGCAACTCAGCACGCTGCACCAGTCCGTGTTCCAGCTGCTGCCATTCCTCAGCACCGAAGATAGTTGGAATCGGATCAAACTGCCAGGAGCGGGAAGACTCCGGCGAGTTGAAGACATTATGGATGGCGGCATTTTCTTTAAGCAGCCGTTCGGCTTCCTTACAGCGCTTGGCAAGGCGATTTTCACCCAGACGGGCAAGAAATCCCATCATCTGTTGCCAGTGCTCAGGCACAGTGCTATCGACTGTCGTCAGAGCACTGAAGTGGTCGACGGGGAAAGAGTCGGCCTGTTCGGGTAAAGGAAGCGGATGTTGTCTCACGGTGTTCACTTTCTTCGTCGTTGAAGAGTCTAAGTTATTTTAGCAGGTTATAAGAAGAACACGAGCCTATGGCTCTTCCTGAAATTCCATAATCTCACAAGCTGGCTGTCCCGTTCGTTTATCATTGTCTGTACCAATTTACTGCCCGTGGGGTGGGCGTAGCCCGCTCCCTGTTCGACAGGGTGCCAGCATAACTTGGTTGATCAAATCTATGACGGTTATCACCGTCAATGCCATCGCTGACCAGGCGCACGATTCGTCGACCTCAAGGGCGACGAGCCGAATCCGTGAAGTATCCCGGAAAGCGACTCATCGTGTATAAGTCAAGAAATCACTGTGCGGTCCCAGCCGGCTTTTGCATCCTTTTGGGCGGCTTGCCAAAAGGATGTCGCCTGCCGGGGCGAGTCCCGGCGACCTTGACTTTGACCTTGATCTTTGATCTTCTGTGGTTCGCATCATGGAACCAATTGCACCGGCGAACTTCATCCATTCACATTGCTGGTGCCCACGTGACGCGGGCTGCCGCGCCCGCACGTCGGGCAACTTTTGCGTCGTCAAAAGTTGCACAGAAACGACTCCCGTCATTGCGCCCTGCGGGTTCCCTCTCTCCAGCCACTTCCGCCGTGATGTCGGCAAAAACTCGGTCTGTTTGCAACAGCCCTCAAACATTTGCCGACGATCATCACGCCTCCAGTTCCTTGCGTTCGGCGCTGCTGAACGGGAGGGCTGGGGTGCTATGCGAACAGTGATGCCGCACTGTTTTTTTACTGTCGCCGTAAATCCAACGTGCAAGGAAATTCTTCGTTCACCTCCTCGACCGCCGGAGCCATGGGGGCCGGGGCTTCGCCGTGGGTGAAGAACTTGCCCAGGGTTTCCATCCGCGGTTGTCGCTGCAACGGTCCCGATGTGTGCTCGGTGGTGTTGAACAGATCACGCCGCCGCGACTCGGCGGTGATGGCATTGACCGGGAACACATCGTAATTGCGTCCGCCCGGATGGGACACATGGTAGGCGCAGCCGCCGATGGAGCGGCCGTTCCAGGTGTCGATGATGTCGAAGATCAGCGGGCTGTGCGGAGCAATGGTCGGGTGCAGCGCCGATGGCGGCTGCCAGGCTCGGTAACGTACCCCGGCGACAAATTCCCCCTGGCGACCGGTGCTGATCATCGGCAGGCGACGGCCATTACAGGTGATGACGTGACGCCCTTCAGTGAAGTGACGGACAAACACCTGCAGACGTTCCGTGGACGAATCGACAAAACGCGACATCCCCTGACTCGACACCTCTTCGCCGAGCACGTGCCACGGCTCAATGGCAAAACGCAACTCCAGCTCCATGGCATCGATCTGCACCGTACCGTAGCGCGGGAAGCGGAATTCGAAGAACGGATCAAACCATTCCAACTGAAACGGATACCCGGAGCGGTTGAGGTCGTCCACCACTTCCTTGAGATCCTGACGCACAAACCACGGCAGCAGATAGCGGTCATGCAGGGTGGTGCCCCAGCGGATCAGGTCGTGGTGATAGGGCTCTTTCCAGAAGCGGGCCAAGAGGGTGCGGATCAACAGATTCTGCACCAGACTCATGCGCGCGTGGGGCGGCATTTCAAAGCCGCGCAGCTCAACAATGCCGAGGCGGCCCGTCGGGCTGTCCGGCGAGTAAAGTTTGTCGATGCAGAATTCGGCGCGGTGGGTGTTGCCAGTCACATCAATGAGTAGATTGCGCAGCAGTCGGTCGACCAGCCACGGTGCCACCACTTCCCCTTTGGGAATGCGGGAAAAGGCGATCTCCAGTTCGTACAGTGCATCGTCACGCGCCTCGTCAATCCGTGGTGCCTGACTGGTCGGGCCGATGAACACGCCGGAAAACAGGTAGGATAAGCCCGGATGGTGCTGCCAGAAGGTGATCAAACTGCGCAACACGTCGGGACGACGCAGCATCGGACTGTCGGCCGGGGTCGGGCCGCCGAGGGTGATGTGATTGCCGCCGCCGGTCCCGGTATGACGGCCGTCGAGCATGAATTTTTCCGTGCCGAGGCGACTCTGCCTCGCCTGTTCGTAGAGCACGGTGGTGTGCTCGACCAGTTCCTGCCAGTTGGCAGACGGGTGGATATTGACCTCGATGACGCCGGGGTCGGGCGTGACATTGAACCGCTCCAGCCGCCAGTCTTTGGGCGGCTCGTAGCCCTCAATGACCACGGGCAGCTTGAGGTGGTCCGCACAGGCCTCAATGGCCGCCAGCAGGATGACATAGGATTCCAGCGTGGTCAGCGGTGGCATGAAGATATAGAGCCGCCCTTCGCGTGCTTCGACACACAGCGCGGTATGGGGTACATCGACATAATGGGGTTCGGGCATTTCGACGGGCTGTTTGTCGAGCGTGCTCGCCGCGTCGAGGCTGGCGCGATCCGGCAGCTCCGGCAGGTCGTCGAACAGACTCGGCGGGCTGTCGATCTCTTTTTTGTCCGGGGCGATCCACGGCAGGCTGTCCAGCGGCAGGCGCAGGCCCATGCCCGAATCGCCGGGGATTAAAAACATCCGTTCACGGCGAAAATCCCACGGACCGCTCTTCCAGCGCTCGGCAAAACGATCCCATTGCAGTGGCAGGGCAAAACCCACCGGCGTGTCGAGGCCATGGGACAACACCTTGGCCAGGGCGCGCCGCTCACGACCATCCTTGAGATCGGCCTTGGTCGGGTCGATGTTGTCGGGCATGCTGCCCTCTTTCCACAGCCAGTACAGGGTGTCTTCATAGCCGGGAGTCAGGTAGGCTTCGCGCAGCCCGAGGCGACGGGTCAGTTCACGCGAGAACTGTTCCGCCTGGGCCGGAGTCGCACCGTAATCGTGTTGAATGTCGGCCAGCAGCGCCGGGTCCTGCCACAGGGCGACACCGTCCTTGCGCCAGAAACAGCTGTAAGCCCAGCGCGGTAACGGCTCACCCGGATACCACTTGCCCTGGCCGAAATGGAGCAGGCCGCCCTTGGCAAAGGCGTCGCGCAGCCGCAGAGTGAGATCATGCGCCAGCTGCCGTTTGTGTGGGCCGTCGGCGCGGCTGTTCCATTCGGGGCCGTCCATATCGTCGATGGAAACAAAGGTCGGCTCGCCGCCCATGGTCAGGCGCACATCGTTTTCCGTCAGCTCCTCATCGACCATCCGGCCCAGAGCATCAATGCACTGCCACTGCTCGTCGCTGTACGGCTTGGTGACGCGTGGATCTTCGTGGATGCGCTTGACGCTGTTGCTGTGATCAAAGGTGACTTCGCACGGGTCCGTCGCACCGGTGAGGGGCGCGGCACTGGCCGGGGTCGGCGTGCAGGCCAGCGGGATGTGGCCTTCTCCAGCCAATAGTCCCGAGGTAGGGTCAAGGCCGACCCAGCCCGCGCCGGGCACATAGACTTCGGTCCAGGCGTGCAGATCGGTAAAGTCGGCTTCGGGCCCGGATGGGCCATCGAGGGATTTTTCATCGGCGGTCAACTGGATCAGGTAGCCGCTGACAAAACGCGCGGCCAGACCGAGATGACGCATGATCTCCACCAGTAGCCAGGCCGTGTCGCGACACGAACCGATCTCGCGCTCCAGGGTGGTTTCACAGCTCTGTACGCCGGGCTCCATACGCACCGAGTAGTTGATCTGTTGTTGCAGCTGTCGATTGAGGTCGACGACAAAATCGACGGTGTTTTTCTCGCTGCGATCCACGTCGTCCAGCCATTTTTGCAGCAGTGGCCCGGCTTCAGCACATTTCAGATAGGGTGCCAGTTCCTGTTGTTCCTGCTCCGTGTAGTTAAACGGGTAATTCTCCGCGTATTCCTCCACAAAGAAGTCGAACGGATTGTAGGAGGTCATGTCGGCAATGACTTCGATGTCAATGGACAGTTCGCGACTTTTCTCCGGGAACACCAACCGTGCCAGGTAGTTGCCGAAGGCATCCTGTTGCCAGTTGAGAAAGTGCTCTTCCGGTTTCACCTTCATGGAATAGGACAGGATCGGTGTACGGCAATGGGGTGCGGGGCGTAGACGCAGGATGTGGGGCGATAAACTGACCGGACGGTCGAACAGGTAACGGGTGACATGGTGGCATGCAACACGGATCGACATGGGCTCCCCTTGGCTGACGGTGAAGATAAATTTTATTAAAACATAAATGGACTTCTAATTGTAGGCAACTGCCCGGATTTTGTAAGCAAAAAAACTGTCTTTAAGCCTATTTTGAGCGATTTGAGCTGAGATTAGCACGCCGTTGTCTTTTGTCAGTATTTCAGTCGCCGGAAGCCAAGATGCTAACGGATCGGCAATTCCTTTTATTCGTATAAGTGAAATTCGCAGGTGAAAAAGTTTTTCTAATAGGATATTGTGATGGAAGTTATCCGAATACTCTATTTTTTGTTAAGTTGTCTATGCAAAAACTACCTGTCGAAAAAGCAATTGGCCATGCCTTGGCCCATGATTTGACCCAAGTTGAACCTTGCTACCGAAAAAAGTGTGTGGCTTTCAGTCGGGGCCATATCATTCGAGAAGAAGATGTGGATGCGTTGCGCCGAATGGGTAAAGAGCACCTTTATGTCGGTACGGTTGAACCCGGGCAGATCCATGAAGACCAGGCCGCTTTAAAACTGGCCCCATTGCTGGCCGGGTCGGGGATCAGTCATGACCTGATGGCCAAAGAGGGTAAGGTTTCTTTTCGCGCCATGGTAAGCGGTCTCTTTCGTGTTGATATCGGGCGGCTGAATGAGCTGAATCGTTTGGGAATCCCCTCGATGCCGACAATCCATGATCGATTTCCAGTGGTTGGGGGCAAGACCGTCGCCGCTTTTCGCATTATTCCGCTTTATTGCGATGACGTTGTTTTTGGCCAGATGGAAGCTCTGGCACAAACGCCGCTGATTTGGGTAGAGCCCTATCGGATTCATAAAGCGGCCATTGTTGTCACCGGTTCGGAAGTCTATTCAGGGACCATTGAGGACCGATTTATCCCGCGACTACGCTATAAATTGAAGCAACTTGGTGTTGAAACTGTCTTCTCGACCGTTGTGCCCGATTCGAGACAGGCGATTACAGCGGCCGTGCGTGACGCGGAACAGTCTGCGGAACTGATTCTGGTGACCGGCGGAACATCTGTCGATCCGGATGATGTGACCCACCTTGCCATGGAAGATGCCGGAGTTGAGTTTCTTAACCGGGGCAATCCGATTCAACCCGGCAATCATTTGAGCTTAGGGAGGAAACAAGAGCACCTGTATTGCTCAGTGCCCGCAGCAGCGCTTCATTTCCAGACGACGGCGTTGGATATCTTTCTGCCTCGGCTCCTGTGCTGGGATTTCCCCGACGTTGATGAACTGGCCGCAGCAGGGCATGGCGGGATGTGCCATTTTTGTGATCCCTGTGTTTATCCGGTGTGCCCCTTTGGCCGACCCTAGGAGATGTGATGACGCCTGTTTCATTTCCTGATGCTTTGCGCCTTCTTTTGGACTCGGTTGCTCCCGTTGGCGTCGAGAAAGTAGCTGTCACCGCTGCACTGAACCGGGTTGTGGCAGAGCCTGTTGTTTCCTCACAGGCCTTGCCGAACAGCCGCCGAAGTGCTGTGGATGGTTTCGCCCTTGGATCACTGGAGCGCCGGCAATGGCGTATTATCGGTCAGCGTGCCGCTGGAGAATTGGCTCTGGAGCCCTTACGGGATGAAGAAGCTTTGGCTGTTATGACTGGCGGAGGTGTGCCTGAAAACGCCAAGGCTGTTGTTCGGGTTGAAGAGACGCGACAATTTGCGAACTCCCTCTGGTTGTCCTCTGAGGTTGTTGCCTGTGACAATATTAACGAAATCGGCAGTGAGTTGTTTTGTGGTCAGGACCTGTTAAGTCGGGGGCATCGCCTCGATCCTGTGCGCTATAGTGCTTTATGTTACGCCGGAATTCGTGAAGTGGCAGTCTATCAACCGTTACGTGTCGGGATTATGCTGTCCGGTCCTGAATTGTTAGCTCCGGGAGCCGCACCACGACCAGGCGCCAGTTATGAATGCCATCGGGCGTTGTTGCAGCCAATCCTTGAACAACTCGGTTGTCGTTGCACCTTTGTCGGCCCGGTGAGTGATGAGCCGACAATTGTTCGTGACACGGTTGAGCATCTGGCCGCAGATCATGATCTTGTTATTACCAGTGGTGGTGTTTCCATGGGCAAATACGATTATGTTCGCCCGCTGCTTCACCAGCAAGACTTTGAACTGGTGCTGGATCGGACCAAAATCAAACCGGGTAGCCCCCTGTTGGCCGCGAGACGGGGGAATAAATTGTTTCTCGGTATGCCGGGATATCCAGCGGCCTTTCTGGTGAATCTGTTTCTTTATCTGGCCCCGGTGGTTAAACGCATGTCGGGTTGGTCACGTTATGCGCCAACCTGGCGTGAAGTGGTTTTAAGCCAGCCGTTGAAAGGGCGGGCTGGCCGCAGCGATATGATCCGTGTCCGGCGTTGTGCAGAACAGGCTGAACCGTTGGCGGATCAATTGACCTCTCATTATGCCGGATTTCTCGCTGCGGATGGTCTGGCCTGGTTGGACGAGACACGATCTCATGCCGTCGCCGGTGAATCTGTCGCTGTCTGCTGGTTTGACGGGATTTTGGAGGAACATTGACCTTGGACAAGCCGATTCTTTTCGCCTTAAGTGGCTGGTCGGGCAGTGGCAAAACAACGTTAGTCTGCGCCCTGGTTCGTTATTTTGAACATCAGCATGGATTTCGTGTTGCCGTCATCAAACATGATGGCCATGCTTTTCCGGCGGATGTCAGTGGTTCCGATACTGCTCGCCTGGCGGCTGCCGGTGCGGTTCGTACCGTGTTGTGTGGTGAAAGTGGCTTAGTGGTCCGTGAGACCGACACACCTCGGCCGAGCGTTGAACACCTGATTGAACGGTTTGGCCAGGATGTTGATATCGTCCTGTTGGAAGGGTTTAAACAGGCGAATGTGGATAAAATTGAAGTCTTTCGCCCCTCTTTGGGGAAAGAGCCGTTATTTGCTGATCCGCTACGTTATCCGCGGATTGTTGCCGTTGCTACCGACAGCCCTATGGCGCATTCGGATTCAATGCCGATGTTGCTGGATTTGAATCAGCCTGAACAGATCGGTGAATTCATCCTGTGCCGCAATTCTATGGTTATTAAGGTGAGTGCATGCGTTTGATTGATCCTTATCGACGAACGATTAATTACTTGCGTCTGTCCATTACCGACCGCTGTAACATGAGTTGTTGTTACTGTCGACCTGATGGACGTATGAGCAATCGCACCAAACGCCTCTTGCGTGATGAGGAGATCCTCTTCCTGGCACGGCACGCCATTGCTCTCGGTGTCGAAAAAATTCGTGTGACCGGTGGTGAACCTCTGGTGCGCCCCGGTGTGATCTCGTTGTTGAGGGATCTGAGTGCTCTTGATGGCCTGAAGCATCTGGTTTTGACCAGCAACGGATTGCTGCTGTCGCGGTATGCCGACGATTTGTCTCACCTTGGGCTGAAGCGAATTAATGTCAGTATTGATTCATTACGCGCAGACCGCTTTCGTGATATTACGCGCGGTGGATCTCTGGTCGATTGGTGTCGGGGGATTGATGCTGCACAAAAAGCCGGTCTGAGGGTCAAGCTCAATGTCGTGGTTATGGCGGGAATTAATGATGACGAAGTCGTTGATTTTGTTCGTTTTGGCAGCCAGCGAGGCTGGACCGTGCGTTTTATAGAGTATATGCCGCTCTCCGGTGATCATTATCATGCGCTCGACGAACAGGTGCTGCGCAATCGTCTCGAGCAGGCAGGGATTGTTCTGATCGAAAACCCTGCCGGTGAGCTTGCCGGTCCGGCACGCGAATATGGGATCGAGGGGAGAGAGGGACGCGTTGGTTTTATTTCCGCCCGCTCCTGTCCGTTTTGCCGTCAGTGTAACCGGTTGCGAATTACCGCTTATGGCGAAGGGCGGGGGTGTCTCTTCAGTTCTGACGGGATTGATTTAAGACCGGCATTGGAAACATTTGATCGCGAGACTCTCAAAGCCCAACTTCTGCAGCTAACGGCGAGTAAGCCACAACAGTATGTTTCTTTGGGGCAGGGGGAGGATGTTGTGATGTCGGCTGTTGGCGGATAAGAGGGTGTGATGACCAGACAGGATGTGACCGCTGTTATTCTCGCCGGGGGGAAAAGCCGACGGATGGGGCGGGAAAAGTTATTTCTCGATATTGGTGGCCAGCCCCTGTTTGAACGTGTGCTTAAGCCGTTGCAGATGCTGTTTGATGAGATACTGGTGATCGCTAACAATCCACAACCCTTTGAGCACTATACGTTGCCGGTGTTCAGCGACATCTATCCGGGAAGCGCTTTGGGAGGACTCTATACCGGACTGGCAAAGGCCTCTACGTCCTGGACTTTTATCTGCGCTGCGGATATGCCGTTTGTCAATGTCAGTCTGATCCGTTATCTGTTAACACAAACAGAGAATTGCGATATTGTGGTGCCGGTGAGTGATCAGGGCATGGAGCCACTCTGTGCCTGCTACTCCAAACGCTGCCTGCCGGTCATGGAACAGGCACTGCAAAAGGGGCAGTATAAAATTATCGACGCCTGGGAGAATTTGCGTATCTGCGAAATCGCTGTGGCGCAGCTGCAGCATCTTCCTGCGATTGAAACGGCTTTTGTCAATCTCAATCGGGAAGAGGATGTGCATTACAGTAACCAACTGCTTACCCGTCAACGGGGATAAAAGAAAGGATTTCATCATGTTTGGATTGGGAACGACGGAGCTGCTGGTCATTCTCGGCATTATTGTTGTCCTGTTTGGTGCCAAGCGTCTGCCGCAGCTGGGTGCCGGACTCGGTAAAGGGATCAAGAACTTCAAGCAGGGGCTTAAGGAAGACGAAACCGAAAGCCTTGAGAACAAGACGGATCAGAAATGAAAGACCTGAACGTGTCTAAGGAGTTGCCATGTTTGGTATAGGAATGCCGGAATTACTGGTCATTCTGGTGATTGCACTGATCTTCATTGGTCCTGGGAAATTGCCGGAGGTCGCTCGTTCTCTGGGGCGCGGCATGCGTGAATTCCGCCGTGCTTCTCATGACATCAAACAGACCTTTGATGTTGAAGCTGAAGTGATTACCTCGCCGACACCGGAAAAAGTGACAGCCACCCCGCATGAAGTCGTCACGGCGCAATCCGACGACGTCAAGGTTGCGGATAAACAGGATGAGTCCAGCCGTGGCTGATCAGGAACAATCTCTGGTCAGCCATTTGGAAGAACTGCGTCGTCGTCTGATTGTCGCCGTTCTTGCCTGGTTGATTGGTTTTGGCGCATGTTACCATAAAGCCGAATGGTTGTTTGAGCAGATTGCCCAGCCGGTTCAGCAGGCGCTGCCCGAAGGCAGTTCTTTGGTATTTATCCACGCCACCGAGCCTTTTTTCGCTTACCTGAAAGTCGCTGCTCTGGCCGGTTTTGTCCTCGCATTGCCGATTATTCTCTGGCAGCTGTGGATGTTTGTTGCTCCAGGGCTCTATTCTCACGAACGTCGCATGGCGATCCCTTTTGTTTTTCTGAGTTGTCTGTGCTTTGGTACCGGCACCTATTTTGGATTTGTCTATGTGTTTCCTGTTATCTTCACCTTTCTGATCAACTTCGGTTTGGCTGCCGGAGATGTCAATGCCATGTTGTCCATGGGCGCTTATTTAAGTATGGCGATTCACTTGTTAATGGCGTTCGGAGTTGTTTTTGAGTTGCCTATTGTATTGATGTTTCTGGCGCGAATCGGTCTGGTAGACTATCGTTGGCTTGCTAAACAACGCCGCTATGCCTTGTTGCTGGGATTTATCGTCGGTGCCATTCTGACGCCACCGGATCTGTTTTCCCAAGTCTCCATCGCCCTACCGTTTATTCTGCTTTATGAAGTGGGCATCTGGGGCGCACGATTGGTTGGTCAGCCTCGGGAGGAACATGTGGAAGAGGGTATTGGCAGCTGAGCTGCTGCCTCGTCTCCTTCAGCGTGTCGTGGTGTCATCTCAACGAATCCCCTTGCAAAAAATGACCTGTGGGCTCATAACCGAGACGTTGACCGCAATGTCGGTCTGTCTCGCGTTAAGGGGGTGCCCGTGAACCGTTTTTTGCTGACAACATTGTTGCTGTGCTGCAGTAATGTCTTTATGACTTTCGCTTGGTATGGCCATCTGCGCAATCTGTCTAACAAGCCCTGGATCATTGCCGCCTTATTCAGCTGGGGGATTGCTTTGTTCGAATATCTGTTGCAGGTTCCGGCAAATCGTATTGGCCATGCGGTCATGCCGGTCGGGCAGCTGAAAATTCTTCAGGAAGTGATCACTCTCATGGTCTTTGTGCCGTTTTCTGTTCTCTATCTTCGCGAGGAAATGACATTGGATTACCTGTGGGCGGGATTGTGTCTGCTGGGAGCGGTATTCTTCCTCTTTCGTGGGCGGTTGCTCGGTGCCTGACAAGCCCGAAGGATAAACGCAACAAAGCCGGTTCGGGGAGGCGTCCGAACCGGCTTTGTTTATGTGTGTATCAACTAGGAAGAAAGGAGAACCAAAACCTGCCTGCCACAACAAGTCTTGATGGTTGTAACTCTACCAATGGATGTCAGCACAAAACACCGCCAGACGCGTAAAACTTTGATGGATGAGGCACGAAAATGATCTGTGCAGATGCACAGATGTCTTTTTGTTTCCTTTATATCTTCTTGTTTTTATTCCTGTTATTGCAGTAGAGATGCTTTCTCTCGGCCTCCTGTGATTCGTTTGAGCCCACTTGTATAAAATTCTTGGTCAATTAATCTTAGAAAAAGCGACCAATGTGGAGGTCTGTTTGTCTCAATCTGCTGGGCGTTATCAAACGTGAGGGTATTATGATTCGAAATATCTTTGTTTTTCTGCTTCTGCTCCTGACGCCACTTGAGGCCTTGGCCGACAAAGCCATTTTTGCCGGTGGGTGTTTCTGGTGTATGGAGTCTGACTTTGAAAAAGTCTCCGGGGTGTCGGCAGTGGTCAGCGGTTTTACCGGTGGTCATGTCATAAATCCTACCTACAATGGCAATCACGAGGGGCATTATGAGGCGGTGGAGGTTGACTATGATCCTGCCATCGTCAGTTATCAGCAGTTACTGGATTATTATTGGCTTCATATTGATCCCTTTGATGGTCGCGGGCAGTTTTGTGACAAGGGCGCCAGTTATCTCAGTGCCATTTTTGTGGCAAACGACAGTGAACGGGCGCTGGCTGAAGCGTCCCGGCAGCGAGTTGCACAACTGTTCCCAGAGCAGGAGATCGTTACGCCGGTTCTTGATGCCGGCGTTTTCTATCCCATTCGGGGAGAGGAAAGCTATCATCAGGATTACTATAAAAAATATCCCGTTAAATACAAATTCTATCGTTGGAATTGTGGGCGTGACCAACGGCTGAAAAAGATTTGGGGGGACAAAAAAAGCCTGTAAAAAGTTCTCTATACTTCTAGATGAAAAACAACAAAGCCGGTTCGGGGAGGCATCCGAACCGGCTTTGTCATGTGTGTATCAACTAGGAAGAAAGGAGAACCAAAACTTGCCTGCCACAACAAGTTCTGATGGTTGTTACTCTAGCAACGACTTGAAGTGAAGAACACCGCAAGACGCGTAAACTTTCGCATTATGAGGCACAAAAAAGAACTGTGCGGTTGCGCAGAAAGCTGCCGTGTATCGTTTCTCTTCGGAACTACAGCATTTCCGGTGTGAAGGCGACCACCTCATCAATCGTGGTTTTATTTGTCAAAAGCATGATCAGGCGATCGATGCCGAGAGCAATACCTGCAGCTGGCGGCAGGTGCGCCAATTCCTCGAGAAAAGGTTCCGGCAGCGGCGCGTGTGTTTTGCCCATCTGCTCGCGCAGGGCGAGTTCAGCCATGAAACGTTGCCGCTGTTCAAGCGGATCATTGAGTTCGCTGAACGCATTGGCCAACTCCATGCCGGCGATATACAGTTCAAAGCGTTCCGCATGAGAGGGGTCATCCGGGCAGAGCCGGGCAAGAGCGGCCATTTCTGCAGGATAATGGGTGATAAAGGTTGGACGCTGGCAGCCGAGATTTGGTTCGACGTGTTGGCTGTAGATTTCGTCAAAGCTGTTCTGCGCAAGCGAGTCCTGGAGGGAAACGTGAGCATAACGTTCAAACGCATCGTTCAGGGATAAGCGCTCAAAGGGCTGGGTGACTGTAATTGAGAGCTCTTGATAGCGCAGGATGCCCTTAGGGCAGAGAACGCGGAGCAGGTGCTCACAATCTGTCATGAGTGTTAAGTAGTTCGCATTGGAGCGGTACCATTCGAGCATGGTAAATTCACTGAGGTGACGCTGCCCCCGTTCTTCAGCACGCCAGCAGTGACAGAGCTGAAAAATATTGTCGTATCCAGCGGCAAGCAGGCGCTTCATGCATAATTCGGGCGATGTTTGCATGACGTGACCGGAACAAAAAACCGGATCGATATGTGCTTCAGGCGCATTGCAGGGGATGCGGTACGGGGTGTCCACTTCAAGAAACTGCTGTTCGACGAAAAACGCCCGGATGCTTTGTATCATCCGGGCGCGTTGCTCCAAGAGCTGTTTCTTTTTAAGCAGACCCCAGTTCGGGTCAGCCATCATTTTATTCCTTGACGCGGGTCACGTATTCGCCGGTGCGTGTATCAATCTGAATCAAGATACCTTCCTCAACGAAGGATGGAACCTGTAGGTTGTAGCCGGTTTCAACCGTTGCCGGTTTATTGTTGCCAGCTGCGGTATCCCCCTTCACCCATGGCTCTGCCATGGTGACACGCAGGTTGACAAAGTTCGGCAATGTGATGCCGATGCCCATTTCACCAAACATGAGAATTTTAACTTCCATGTTATCAACCAGGAAGTAGCGATCATCGCCAAGAGTTTCGTCACTCAGAGAAATTTGCTCAAACGATTTGGTGTCCATGAAAACGTAGCCTGTTTCATCCTGATACAGGTATTGCATGTCGCGCTCTTCAAGAGGAGCAGGCTCAAAGCTTTCTCCACTGCGGTAGGTGCGATCAAACAGGGAACCAGTGATCATATTACGCAGCTTGCATTTATAAAGGGCCTGACCCTTTCCGGGCTTGGTGAAGTCAAATGCCGCAATGACATGAGGTTCACCGTCGATCATCAGTTTAAGACCTTTTTTCAGGTCGGAACAGGTATACATGGTGGTTGAACTCCTTGAGTTGATTTATCTCTGCGAAAGAGGGAGACATTTAAGCATACCGACCACAAATTGTCATGAAAAAACGATCTATTATCCCGTTTGCTGACAATGCTTCAACATGGACATTGTCTTCCATTCCTCAAAAACGAGTTTTTGCATCCTTTGAGAAAATATGGCGTTTAACAGCACCTTGTTTTGCACGCTCTCATTCTTGTGCTGAGGAGATTGTTTCTTTCATCGCTAAAGCAAAAAGCCACCCGCAGGGGTGGCTTTTTAAAATCTGGCGTTATGTGGTTTGGTATGGGTATGGGTATTTTTCGATAACGCCTGACGATGCCGATTGCTTTGGTAGAGCAATTCACGTTGTCCCGACGCGGTTGGTGTGGGGTGCGGCGGGAGTGTGGGTAACGTGGAGGTACCGTCTTAATAATGATATTAAAATGCAGGGGATATGCCAAGAATTTCTTTTTTTAAGAAAAAAGAAACAAGGTTCTGTTTTTAAAGGGGATTTTCTTCGAGAGGTCTTTGGGTCGCCGTTGTGTTAATTCGGCGGGATTTGCAACTGTGCAAAATTGCTGGCACAAAATGTTCCCTTATGGCGCGAGCTTTGGAAAAGCACTGTTACATTCGATGGTTGAAGCGATTATGCCCGTTTTGCATTTTTGCAAAACGGGCATAACATAATTCAGCATAATTGCAAGAATGATAACGCCGTTATGCTTCTTGCGTGTCTGTATCGACGTTTATTTCTTGACGACGATAGCACCCAGAGGGGCAACTTCGCGGCCAAAGACTTCATTCATGACTTGAGCCAGCCCGGTGTAGAAAGCAGACATACCACAGAAGATACCTTCGTAGCCAGCGATGACTTTAAGGGCATGGTTGCCGGTGAAATCTGCAGCGGCCAGCAGGGCAAACAGCAAAACAAGAGAACCGAAAACAACTTGCAACGCACGGCTAAGGCGGAAGGTGCCAAGGAACAGGAATGCGCTAAACAGGCCCCACATGCTCAGGTAGCAGCCCATCGCAAAGGGAGAGGATGCTTCAACAACGCCGGTTTTCGGCAGCAGAATCAGGGCAACCAGGGTCAGCCAGAACAGACCGTAAGAGGTGAATGCAGTCGCACCGAAGGTGTTGTTCTTTTTCCATTCCATAATGCCAACCAGGATCTGTCCAAGACCGCCGTAGAAAATGCCCATGCCAAGAATCATGGCATCAAGGGGAAAGAATCCCGCGTTGTGCAGGTTCAGAAGGACAGTGGTCATGCCGAAGCCGAGCAGGCCCAGCGGTGCAGGGTTAGCAGTGGTGTCTTGCAGTGACAGATTTTGTGTTTCGTTTGCCATGATCTTCTCCTTGTTCATTCCATTGGTATGAGATTGAAAGGCCGCCTCATTGGACAGCATTCCGGGAAATCTCTCGCTTAATTCGCCATATTTGATGCACTGATCGTATTTATCCGTGCAGTACGAGATGATGGTCTTGATGTCGTGATTCGACATATATTCACAGCCCACATCGCAGATGTCTTCGTCTTTTCTGAAAAATGGGCAGACGGTTTTGTCGCGCATAACCCGAGTCCGTTCAACAAGTCAGTGTTATGTATACTGATCTAGCAAGGGCCATGCCTGTTTATGGATATTTTTTATAAGCTACTTAAATTATTAAATATATTATTTGGATTTGTGCGTAGAAAGGAAGGGTGGGATGGTTTTTTTTTGCATTTTTGCGAAAAATTATCGCGGCAAATAATCTTCTTTGCGAATCTGGTACTTCTTCAATTTGCGATAAATTGTGGCCATATTCATACCGGCCTGACGTGCTGCTTCTTCAACATTGCCTCCGGTGGAGCTAAGCAGGTTGATCAGGTAACTGGTTTCGAATTCGCCCAATGCCTGGGCATAGTCTTCAGAAGAGGCCAGAGCGGGAACGGTATGATTCGTGGCATCCACGGTGATGAATTGGGAAAGGACAGAGAGACTGATCTGGTCGGCACTTTCCAGCGTCATACAGGCTTCAATGACATTTTCCATTTGGCGGATATTGCCCGGCCAGTCGTAAGCGCACAACAGTTGCATGGCTTCCGGAGTCAGACCCTGAACGCTGGTGCCGAATTTGTTGTTTTGCTGGCGGATGAAATGGGCGGCCAGCAGTGGCAGATCGGAGAGGCGCTCACGTAAAGGGGGCAAATGGATGTTGACGACGTTGAGGCGGTAAAAAAGATCTTCCCGGTAGCGCCCTTCGTCCATCTCTTCCTGCAGATCGGCATTGGTCGCTGAGATGACTCTGACATCCACTTTAATTGGTTTCGTGTCGCCAATGCGCATAAATTCCTGCTCTTGAAGAAAGCGCAGCAGTGTTTTTTGCACATTCATCGGCAGATTGCCGATCTCATCGAGAAACAGAGTGCCGCCGTCAGCGGTTTCGAGAATCCCTTTGCGGTCGCTGCCGGCTCCGGTGAATGCGCCTTTTTTATAGCCGAACAGCTCACTTTCCAGAACCGATTCCGGCAAGGCACCGCAGTTGATTGCCATGAAGCGCTGATTGCGGCGAGGTGAATTGTGGTGAATGGCCTGAGCGATCAGTTCCTTTCCGGTGCCGGATTCACCGGTGATCAACACCGAGGTGTCACGAACGGCGACTTTTTTTACCGTTTCCAACACCGATTTGAGACCGGAAGAGGAGCCGATAATATTGTCGAACGAGAACTTGTCGGACAGTTCTTTTTTGAGTTCAAGATTCTCTTCGGCAAGTTGGGTGTGATTGAGGGCATTTTTGACCCGGTACAGCAGTTCTTCCGGCTCAAACGGCTTGGTCAGCATGTCGTAGGCGCCTTTGCGCAATGCCTGAATTGAGGTTTCCACCGTGGCATAGGCGGTGATCATGATCACCGGAACGCGCTGGTCTTTGGCGCGAATTTTCTGCAGCACTTCGAGGCCGTCCATGCCGGGCATTTTAATATCGCTGATCACCAGGTCATAGGTGTTGGCTTCAAAAT
Source organism: uncultured Desulfuromonas sp. (assembly GCF_963666745.1). NCBI lineage: Bacteria > Pseudomonadati > Thermodesulfobacteriota > Desulfuromonadia > Desulfuromonadales > Desulfuromonadaceae > Desulfuromonas > uncultured Desulfuromonas sp. The sequence goes on from NZ_OY762961.1 coordinate 3,786,150, forward strand.
CTTCAACCGCCTCAAAAGAGCGGGTGTACGATTTGACCTGATAGCCGCTGTCCTTAAGCACGGCCTCCATCATGCGGCACAGCCCTTCCTCGTTATCAATCAACAACACACGCTGTGTGCTCATAGCAGGTACTCCTCACTGTCCAGCGGCAGGCGTACCGTGACCGTGGTGCCCACTCCTGGAGTGCTGGTCATGTGAATACTGCCGTGATGCTGTTCAATAATCTGTTTGGAAATCGCCAGGCCCAGGCCGGTGCCCTTTTCCTTGGTGGTGAAAAAGGGTTCAAAAATGCGCTCAAGAATCTCCTGCTCAATACCGACACCGGTATCGCGGAAGATAATCAGAATGTCCTCGTTGTCGCGCCGGGTCTCCACTTCCAGGCGGCCATGGTTCTTGATGGCGCCTCCGGCGTTAAGGATCAGGTTGATTGCCACCTGGCGCATCTGGTCACCATCAATATTCAGCTCAGGCAGTCCGGGGCTGAGATTTTTAACAATGGTGACATGGTGCATATCGGTATGGTTGGCGGCAAAGTCGACGATCTGATCCAGTAGAGCGTTGATGTCAGTTTTCTCCAAGACTGATTTCGGAGTGCGGGCGTAACTGAGCAGATCCTGGACGATTTTGCGACAGCGTTTGCTCTCCCGTTTGATCTCGTGGATGTAGTGGTAATTCGGGTCGTCTTCGCCGATCTTGCTCTCAATATAACCGGCGTAGCCGAGAATAACACCGAGAGGGTTATTGATCTCGTGAGCCACTCCGGAGGAAAGTACGCCGAGGGAGGCCATTTTGCCATGTTGAGCCAGGCTGGCCTGCATCTCCTGGTTTTGGGTGATGATTTCGGTCATGCGGTTGAACGTCTGGGCGAGTTCGCCGAGCTCATCGTTGCTGTGGATATGCATCTGTTCGTCCAGATGCCCCTTTTTAACGCGGCGGATCACGCGAATCATTTCCCGGATCGGATCGGTGAACACCTTGGAGGCGTAGCTGACCAGCAACACACAAATCAGGCTGGTGATCAGGGTCACAGCGAGAGTCAACTTGGCGCTGTTCCAACTGATGGTGTTCGCGGCTTCGTAAAACTCATCCTCGTAACAACCGACAGCGACAATCCAGTCCCATGGTTTGAAATATTCATAACGGACAATTTTCATCCGTGCCTGCTCACCATCGCCCCAGGGGTAACGGATCCAGCCCTGTTTCTTTTCGCACATCTCACGGATGAATTCATGGCCACTGCGATCCCGGATGTCGATAAAATTCTGCCCTTCATCTTCCGGATGAATTGTGAACGTACCTTTGCTGTTCATGCAGAAAATGTAACCGGTCTTGCCGACCTTCTTCTGCTTGATTTTATCCTTCAAGTCGTTGAGCGCCTGCTGCTCAAACAACATGTCGGTATAACTTTCCGAAATATAACCGGCTGCAGCGATGATCCAGTCCCATTGGGGAAAATACAGATAGGCGGCGAGTTTCTCACGAAACAGGGTGTCGCCAAGGGCTTCGTTGCGCCATGGATAGCGGATCAGGTTGAGCTCCCCCGGCCCTGAAGCCTTAGCGGTTTCAACCATTTGGCGGATAAAGAAGCGACCATCGCCATCTTGCTCATCAATGATGTTTTCCTGCTCTCGGGCGACATGGACCTGAAGCGTTCCGTCGCTGGTGAGCGCGTAGAGATAACCTGTTTCTCCGATGTTGACCTGTTTCAACTGTTTGCGAACACGTTGCTGGGCGACTTTGAGCGAAATCTCGCCGTTTTCAACCAGACGTTGTTCAGCGGTCACCATGTTCTCGGCAATTTTAGCCAGGGTCTTCAGCTCGGTAATGAAGTCGTCTTTGCGTTCCTGCTGATAAACCTGGAACTGCTGATGATGGGATTCGAGCAAATGTCTGGTAAACGCCGCCATATGCTCCAGATCATCCATGCTTGCTTTGTTGATGCCCTGGCGTGCCAGGTCCACAGAGGTGTAACTGACGACACCACCAACAATAATCAGTGGAATCAGCACCAATGGTAAAACGACCACCAGCATTTTCCAGCGTAAGCGTAGATTTTTCATCACGACAACAGTTGTCCTTTTTTATACGCTACTGCCAGGACTACGGCGAAGAATGGCGTTCGTTACCGGTATCCGGTAAGGCAAACGCACGGCGATAATGGCGGATTTCTGTAAAGGCAATCTTGAAGGCACTGGCAATCGGTACGCCGATAATCATGCCGAGTACACCGTAGAGTTTGCCACCCATGACAATGGCCAGGATCACCAGCACCGGATGCAGGTTGGCAACGCGCGAGATGAGAATCGGGATCAGAATGAAATTATCCAGAACCACTTGGGCAATGATCACATAGAGGATGACGATCCACCAGAATTGTCCGCCCATCCCGAGGTCGACAGCCGCAATAAGGATGCCAGGAACCATACCGGCAATCGGGCCGATATAGGGGATCAGGTTGGTGACTCCGGCAAACAATCCAAGTAGCGGTGCATAGCGAATGTCGGTCAGGCTCAGCCCGGCAGTAACGACGGCTCCGATGATGGCCGCTTCAATGATCCGTCCACGGACAAAATGGGCCATCTGCCGACTGACGAGAAACGACAGGTCGTGGGCCATTTCAAAGTAGCGATTCGGTGCTAGCGAGACCAGTCCGCGCATGATGGTCGTGCCATCGCGCAAAAAGAAAAACGAGAAGATCGGCACCAGAATCATCAGGCTTCCCAGTTTTAAGGCGGATTTTGGTGTCTGTACCAGAATAAACGAGAGTACCTGCTCCGCCGTAGAACGAACCGTGTGGGTCAGATCATATTGTTCGAGAAACGGAAAACGGTTTTGCCACGAGGCCTGAGCTTCACGCAGATAGGTGATCAGCTGGGAGGTATAACGGGGAAAATCGGACAACAAGGAGCCCCACATATTCTGTGTGTAGGGAATCAGCCAGCTGCCTAGAAGCAACAGCGTTGCCGATATCATAAAAAAGACACTGAAGATCGCCCGCGTGCGAGACACGTGACGTTTTTCAAGGCCATTCACCAGGGGATCAAGGAGAAAAGCCGTGATCAGAGATAATAGCAACGGAACAAACAGGCCAGACGCTGCGGAGCGCAACATGACGGTAATGGTCGATGCCGAGGAAAAGATCGCCAGACCGCTGGCTATCGCCGCCGTCATGGTCAGGTAGAACAACAGAAAGTGTGCTTTGTTCAGGTTCATACCAATCGCTCCGTCTGTCCGTTACGACTGCGGAGATTCCTTTTCATCGAGGCGGTGTTGCAGGCTGCGTAGTTGCAGTGTTGCTGTTTGCAGCCGTTCACTGATCATTTTGGTCAGTCCGAACAGAATACGATTGGCGATTTCCGGATGTTTGTCTGAGGTGGCCAGCAGATCCGAGCGGAATAAGCCCAACAATTCACAGGATTCTGTTGTGCGGGCGGATACCGTTCGTGGTGCGGGAGAGGCCAGGGTGGTCTCGCCAAAAAAGTCACCAGGACCGAGAACGGTCAACTCCTCTTCACGATCATGCTTGTCACGCGTGAAAATAATGACGCTGCCGTTGCGGATGATATACAGACCTGAGCCGGGGTCGCCCTCTTCAAAAACGGTTTCATGGCTTTTGTAATTACGCACATGGATCAGACGTTCGAGATAGGTCAGATCCCGCTTGCCAAGCTCAGAAAAAACCGGGATCTTGGCCAGAAAACCCGCAAGGGTTTCCTCCTCGTTTTTTGAGCGGAAAATGGATTCCCACAACCCGTTCATGTCGTCACTCCTTTTTTATGCCATGGTAGACAACAGGTTTGTATCACTGCGGCTGAAGAGAGGTTACAGTCTGATCTGAGTTGTAACTCGCGGGGCTTGCAATGACCACGTCCGTTTGTGCACAATTCATGGAGTCCTTTGCGAAATGCCGTGCGTGTTTTTTTGCAAAGACCTCATTGTAAAACGTGATTATACCAACATGGTAAGGCAAGACCAGCAAAAACGTTTGACCTCCCTGCGGTTGACAGGTCTCTGCGGGGTTGTTAACGTCATGACGGCTGCTCTCTTTTCGGAAAAATGTGATGAACTCCATTCTTGATCTCAATCTGTCTCTGGTTGCCACCCGTCCCGGTGTTTATCTCATGTCCGATGCGGATGGCCGGGTTCTCTATGTCGGCAAGGCGCGTAATCTGCGGGCTCGCCTGCGCAATTACGTTCGGGGTGAAGACAGCCGTGCCCACGTACAGTTTCTGCTACGTCGCGTTGTTCGTGTCGAGACCATTGTCACGGATACGGAGAAAGAAGCGCTCATCCTTGAAAATACCCTAATCAAAAAGCATAAGCCGCGCTATAACATTAATCTGCGTGACGACAAAACTTATGTGTCCTTACGCATCGACATCAACGAACCCTTTCCCGGGATTCAGATCGTACGTCGGGTCAAGCGAGATGGTGCACTGTATTTTGGCCCTTATTCTTCAGCGGGTGCCCTTAAAGAAACCCTTAAAGAGCTCTATCGGATTTTCCCTTTACGGCATCATCGTTGGCAGCAATGCCGACGCCGGGAGCGGCCCTGCCTTTTCTATCAAATCGGCCAGTGCAGTGCTCCGTGCCATGGCAAAATCAGTCAGGAAGAGTATCGCAAACTTGTTGATACCGTCGTTGCCTTTTTGTCTGGTCGCCACGACGATGTCATCCAATTGCTGCGCGATAAGATGGCCAAGGCTGCTGAAGCGATGAATTATGAAGAGGCCGCCCGTTTGCGCGACCAGATTAGGGCTATGGAGCAAACCATCGAACAGCAGAAGGTGGTTACTGCCGATGGCTCGGATAGTGATGTAGTTGGTTTGCACCGTGAAGGAGGCGAAGTCGAAATCTGTTTGTTGTTCGTCCGTGCCGGTCGCCTGGTCGGACGGCGTAGCTATCTATTAAGCTGGACTCTTGATGAAGATGAATTGCTTGCCGGTTTTCTTCAGCAGTATTACGGTCGTGACACCCTGATCCCACCGAAAATTCTTTTGCCGCTTCTCCCAAACAGTGCGGAAATACTTCAGTTGTGGCTCAGTGAACGGCGTGGCGCAAAGGTTCATCTTCAAGTGCCGAAACGCGGTACGCGCAGTGAATTGCTGGAATTGGCCAATAAAAATGCTGTGGAGAGTTATCGTGAGCGCGGTGACCGCCGGGAGGCTCGCACTGCCGTACTGGAAGAGATCCGCAAGGCTTTGGGGTTGTCACGCTTGCCGCAGCGGATGGAATGTTACGATATCTCCAACGTGCAAGGTCAGTATAGTGTCGGCAGCATGGTTGTGACCACCGATGGTGAGCCAGATAAGGCTGCTTATCGTCATTTTAGGATCAAAACTGTTGAGGGGGCGGATGATTTTGCCTCATTGCATGAAGTGCTGACCCGGCGACTGACGCGCGGACTCGACGAAGATGATTTACCGGACATGCTGTTGATTGACGGGGGTAAGGGGCAGCTGGCCATGGTGGATGATGTGTTGACCACCCTGAACCTTCACTCTCGTATTGATCTGGTGTCTATTGCCAAAAGCCGCGTTAAACGCAATGTGCGTGGTCATGCCGTAGAGCGTAGTGAAGAGCGGTTCTTTCGACCGGGGCGAAAAAATCCCGTGTTGCTCCGTCAGGGATCACCGGCTCTATTTATGCTCGAACGCCTGAGAGATGAGGCGCATCGTTTTGCGATTACTCACCATCGCAAATTACGCAACAAGTCAACGCTGGAATCAGAGTTGGATAATATCCCCGGTGTTGGCCCGGGACGGCGCAAAGCATTGCTTAAACATTGTGGCAGTGTTGCCAAGGTAAAAAAGGCTTCGCTCGATCAGTTGAAGCAGACTCCCGGTTTGCCGGAGGGGGTCGCCCAGTCCGTGTACGCCTATTTTCATTCGACGGAATAAGCCATGCCGTTTTATATCTGAGATTCACCGTCAAGTTCACAGACAAACAGCCCCCGCAGGAAATCCTGCGGGGGCTGTTTGCTTGTCCGTTGTGAGCAGTGACTTACAGACCGTCAGACTTGATCTTGATAGTCTCTGTCCACTCCTGCCATTTCTGGGCAGAAGTCTGCTTGGTGCCGAAAGGCAGATACCACAGCTCGACAGTGACATCCATTTCGCTCTCAAGGGTTTTGCGAACCATTTTGCCCTGAGCGTTCTTCACGTCCTCAGTCGGGTAGAAGATCTCGAAGCGATGCTCGATCTCTTTTCCGGGCGGCAAGCCGGTCTCTTCAATAATGCCGCTCTTCTCGTAAGGTCCGCGACCCATAACGTCGCTGCGACCAAACTGCTGAGGTGTCGGCATGAAAATCATTTCTTTGTTGAAAATTTCCCCTTCTTCTTTTGTTTCAGCGCGTACCGACAGAACCAGTCGGTTAGGGGTCGGTCAGCCATCAGGGATGGAGTGACCAGCGTTGTTCTTCATCTCAACGCGAACAACGGCTTTCGGGGTCATCTTGCTGCCGTCACGCCAGCGAACGCCGTACGCTTCAACATCAAAGTCAACAGCCATCTTTTGCATGGTGGGATCGCTGTAGCTCAGGATCTTGTGACCCAGGCCGGATTCTTCCATGTGGCATTCCTGGCAGGTCTTGTGGCCGCCGTGAGCGGTGTAAGACCACAGGTAGCTGCCGTACAGAGTGGCGCACTGCGTGGGGTTCTCCAACTCAAGGTTGGGACCGAGACCGTGGCACTGACCGCAGAAGATCGACTCGTTCATGATCGGGCTGACCTTCATTTTGCCGAAGTGCTCGTCTTCGTGCTCACCCTCGTTGAAACCGTAAACCGTGTCACTTTGCGGATAGCCGTCGGTCCACTTGTGGGTGATGGCCATGCGGTTGTGGCAGATCAGGCAGTTGATGTTGAGGGCCAGCAGCGTTTCTTCGTACTTGGCACGCTCTTCGGTTTTGCCTGCTTTGGCAGCGTCGTACCAGCTGTACAGTGTCTGAACCAGCTCAACAGCAACCGTGTCCTCAGCGTCAGCCAGTTGCGGCAGGTGACACTTGGCGCAGCCCATCAGGTGCTCAACCTTGACATCTTCGGGTTTTTCAACGCCGGAGTAGGCCCAGGACATGAAGCCGTTTTTCATCGCGGTGATCATGGTCGCCGCGGTGCGGCCGGTACCGTACATGGGACGGGCATGGGGGGACGCCGCCCAGTCGTTATGAATTTCTTCGTGGCAGTCAATACAGGCGGTTGAGTCATACATCTGAATCAACTCGTTCAAAGTCTTGGCCTTGCCTTTGGTTGCTGCGATGGTGCCGTCACGGCCAACGCCGGCGCCGAGGGCGAAGACGCAGCTCGCGCTGACGAGCACGATCAGCAATGAAAGGCTGATGTTTTTAATTGATTTCATTGTCTTTTCCTATTGATGTGCGTAAAAGAGACCCGCATCTTGCGATGCGGGTCTCAGGGTCAAGCTATGATCGCGAAAAAATTAGCAGCCGGTCAGCATGTCGTTGCCAGCAGCAGGAGCTTTGCCCGCGCCTTTTTCTACGCTCATTTCCACTTTGTCGCCTTCGGAGATTCCGCTGGCGTCAGATTTGGAAACTTCAACAGTTACTTTGCTGCCTTTTACTTTAACGACTTCGCCTTTAACACCGGCGAAAGCTGCGCAGCTCAGGCCACCAATAAATGCAGCAGCAGCCATCAGTACGATCATTTTTTTCATGGTGTTTCTCCTTAAGTGATTGAAATATAACCAGGAAGTCTTCGCCTAGAAGAATGCTTCCATGGTCAGGTAAACTTGGTCCATGCTGTCGATCGGAGCCCAGAACTGTGCGTTGAGGGGGTCATCCAGCTCGTCAACATCAACCGGTGCACCCAGCCAGTTGCCACTGCCGGTGTACTCGTACTCGTAATGTTGGTAGCCAAGGCGCATGAACGCTTTGCACTTGCTGCTGATCAGGTCGCCAACAGGCAGATCCCAGATCATGTAAGCTTCGCCAACGTGACCGCGAGTAGCCAGTTTAGCTTGGGTCATGTCGTCGTGAGCCGGAGTCATAGAGATCCAGTTTTTGGTGCCGTAGTTGTATTCCAAACCGAACTTCAGGCCGTAATCATCCAGGTCGTAACGAACACCGCCGTAGATGCAGTAGCCGTCCTTCTCGCCCGGATCTTCCCACCAGGAACCCAGCAGTGTTGAACCCATTTCGTCAACGCCGTCAGGATCGGTGTGGCTCCAGCCACCAGCGACGAAGAAGTTAAGGTCAGCAATTTTGTCCATGTAGACCGTAGAGGTGTGGAAAATGTTACCGAGGTTAGCAGTGTCCAGAGTGCCATTGCCCTCAACAACACCATACGCTTCCAGGGGGTTGATGAACGTGACGCCGTCAGGAACGTTGACGATGTTAGCAGCCAGGAACGCCTGGATGTTCATGAAACGGGGGCCTTTGTTGATGATATCCCAGCTCAGACCACCGAAGTCCATATCATCCAGCTCGTTGCTGGTTTCGGTCGGGCCTGCTTCAAAACCACGGCCGTAGCAGAAACGGATTTTGCTGTAGCCCATGAAGTCGAAAGGATTGTCAAAAACAGCACCCAGAGTCGCGCCATCAAACGCATAATCCATAAAGTTGACCGGAGTCGCCATACGCTTGCCGGTACCCATGCGCAGGTGTGCCGGGGGGCCGTCAGTGGTCGGGCGACGACCAACAGAGAACCACATCGGCAGGCCAGCAACGTTGGTCCAGTTGATGTATGCACGGTCAACACGCAGGATGCTGTCAGAAGGCTGGCGAGTGGTTGCGCCGTCCATCTCAGTGAAAGAGTTCATGTAGTAAGGGCCGTTTGCAGTCGGGTTGGACTGCATACCCCAGGCTTTGTACATGGCCAGACGACCTTTGAATTCCAGGTTCTCAGACACTTTGGCTTTCATGCCGAGGCGGAAGCGGTTGGTGTAGAGAATGTCATTCTCGTAGTTGTTTTTCGGAGTCATGGTGTAGCCGCTGGTTACGCCAGCAGCTTGAACGTTGGCCAGCGCAGTCGGGAACGCAGCGTTAAATGCATCTGTGCCGGGCATGATGCCGTTCATCATGAGACCCATTTGTGCGAGAGAGGCAGGAAGGTTTTCCATCATCGCTTTGCGCTCATCGGCAGAGTACATGCTCATCAGGCCGAGAATGCTTTGAACGTCATAACCGGTGACGGTTTGCATGTCTTTAACAGCGCTGGCGATATCACCTGCACCCCAGTAGGCTTTGGTGTCGGTGTCGCTGTAATCCATGCGGAAACGGTAGTCGCCAAAGAACTCGAAGCGGCTGTGCTCGTCCCATTTTGCGGAGTTGCTCTCAAGCAGCTCAACAGAATCGGCGTTGTCGTCGGTTGTTTCCTGAACTTCATTCAGTTGTTCCTGCAGATTGCTCAGTTGCTTGGTCAGCATCTCGATCTGGCGAGCGAGATCTTCTGTCGTGGGAGCTGCAAATGCGCCTACGGGCAGGAGCATCAGAGCAACCAGGATCAGACCCAGTGTTCTTTTCACCATGTTGTTGCCTCCTTGTGGTGCGTTTCTTGATTGAGTTCGAGCGTTCGCTCTACGAAATCATTTACAGCAGACCATCTGCTGCGACTTAATGCGATAGCGGAAACAGACATTTGTGACAGGTGGCTATGTCTGGTCGCTTAACGCGATGTATCAATAGTGACAATGTTATGTTCTCATATTTGCATATCACAATGTGTGCCATTTTTTGTAACTGATGATTTTTGTGTCTTTTCTGTTAATCGCTCGTCTTCTTGGGGGGAGTTTTTGGGTTGTGTTAGGTGATATGACCGCTTCAGTTCCGCAAAATGGCTACGTCAAATGCCAATTTCAGGCAAGTATACTGCAGAGACAAAAAAAGGCGAGCAGAGGCTCGCCTTTTTTTGTCTTTTATTTTTTGTACATATGTTTTTAAACGACTTGCTCCATGGTCCAGATACCACATGGACAAATCCCAGCACAAATGCCGCAACCAATGCAGACGTGATCGTCGGAAACATATTCAAACGTGCCATTAGGGCCTTCAACCCGGCGAATTGCGGCTTCCGGGCAGGCTTCGAGACACATGGAGCAGTCTCGGCAAGTGCCACAAGAGATGCAACGTGTTGTCTCTTCGCGACCGTCAGTGATATTCAAACGACCGCGATTACGCGGGCGGAACAGCTCTTTGCTCAGGCGATGTTGCGGGATGACCTCGAGTTTTTTACGCTCGACCACCTCAAGCCCGTTGAGCCAGTCACTGCAATAGTCTGCCGCTTCATGACCGTGGCCGATAGCATTAGTCAACAGGCCGGGGCGGGTGGTATCGCCAATGGCAAAGATATTTTTTTGACCTTTAACCTGCCAGCAGCCATTCACATCCATCATGCCGCGATCCGTGAGCCATTCGCTGGGGACATAGGACAGGTCCGGTCGTTCACCAATGGAGATGATGACATCGTCCGCCTCAATAAGTTCGCCATCCTTGGTATGCAGCCCTTTTTCGCTGATGTGATCCGTATAGACCGGCCAACGAATTTCGCCACCCAGTGATTTGACGTGATCGATCTCTTTCTGGTACGCCGCAGGCCGCTGGACGTCAATGGCGATGACTTTCTGTGCGCCCATGGCGTAAGCGCCAAGGACCACGTCCATACCGGCATTGCCGGCACCGATGACGACAACCTTTTTGCCGATACTCGGCTTTTTGCCAGCATTGATCTGCTTGAGGAAATCGAGGCCTTTGACCATCCGCTCATGCCCTGGGAAGGGGATGACAACCGGATTGTGGGCACCGGTGGCGATGACAACGGCATCATTGCTTTGACGGATCTCGTCAAACAGGGCGGAGTCAACTTTGGTGCCGGTTTTGGCTTTAATGCCGCTGCCGAGTAGGCGGTCGATTTCACCCTGAAGAATCTCCTCGGGGAGACGCTCTGTCGGAATGGCTTGATAGAGCTTGCCGCCGAGACGCTCATCGGCTTCATAGACCGTAACATCATGGCCTTTGAGACGCAGTTGCCAAGCGGCGGACAGGCCACCGGGGCCACCGCCGATAACGGCTACTTTTTTGCCGGTGTCCGGTTCGCATTCGGGGGCCGGAGTGCCGACAGACAGGGCGCCCAGCTGTTTCATAGAAACCGGGCTGTCGAGAAAGCGGCGACTGCAGGCGTCCATACACAGATTGGGACAAACTTGCCCACAGACACTGGCCGGGAAGGGCGAATAGCGCAGGACCAGTTCCATGGCCTCTTTCTCTTTGCCCTCTCGCAGCAACTTGAGGCGGTCCTGGGTCGGAATGAACGACGGACAAGACGATTGACACGGAGCGGCATAGCGCTTTTCCATCCAGTGGGGGACTTTTAAGCGGTCCTCGCCGGTGTTGACCAAGCCGGCGACATGGCTATAGTCGTCATTAACGATGTCGCCGAAAATGCCGCCTTCAACCCATTTACCTAAGCGGAACTCATTGAGTGAGATCCGTCCTTTGGCGTTACGCTCTTCGTACGTTTTTGCGACAATTTTCTTCCACTGACTCATGTCTGCCAGGGTGTCGAGCAATTCCGGGCGTTCAATGCGCGTAAGAAATTCGGGCAACCCCTGGCGGAGGAAGTCCTGATCCGCATCATCCAGTTCGAGCAACCAGACATCGTTGGACAGACCGGTCACTGGGCCTCGGATGTACAGGGTGCCGCCAACCATACCCGCACAACCGCGATCTCCAAGGATGGACTCCTCATCTTCACAGTCGATGCCACAGATGACACCGATACCACCGCCCATGAACTCAAATGAGAATGAGCCGGTTTTCTTCAATACCCACAGCTCCGGGGCGTCGAATGCCGGGTCATGTTTCATGAGGGAGCCGCTACGGGTCCCGACTTGGCCAGCAACATAGATTTTGCCGCTTGCGGCACAGTGTGCCGTAGTGTCGCCACTATCACCGAGAATAGTCAGAGTCGCACCGGCGTTGAGCCAGCCGGCGTCTGCCGGAGCCGAGCCATCGACAATGATGTCGGTGCCGTCAAGACCGAAGGAGCCAACACGTTGCCCGGGGTTTTTGACCCGGAACTTCAGAGGCGAGCCATCTTCTGTCCACAAGGGGCCACCGATATCATGATGGCCGGAGGAGAGAACTTCAAATTCGGTTTCACCGGCTTCGAGGGAAGCATAAATATTTTGTAGTAATACTTGGGTGGAGAGGCGCCGATTTTTGGCGTCGAATCCATTAATTTGTGCAGCCATTGAAGTCCTCCTTAACACACGTACTGGATTTGCAGGCGATCAGCGACAGCCCTATCCACCGCCACCAGCGCGTCAGAGCGACCGATGGGCAATGATGAGTTGCCGATGGGGGCCATGAGCTTTTTGAGCTCCTGATCCATAGCCAGGAAGTAGTTGACGATATTTTCGGCAACTTTTTCCGGGTCAAGACGGTGGGCCAATGCCGGGATTTGTGAGGTGATCCCTGCCGGACACAGGCCGGTGTTGCAGGCGTTGCAACGACCCATGTCATTGCCGACGCAGCCCGCCATCTGCAGGATCAGTTTGCCGGTAAACACGCCGTTGGCGCCGAGGCACATCATCTTGAACGCGTCTGCCGCCAAGTCGCCTGTCTTACCGAGACCGCCACCTGCCCACAGTGGGATCTGGCCTTGGCGTCCCTGGGTGACTGCAGCTAGGTAGCAATCGCGCAGTTTGCTGACGATCGGGTGGCCGGTGTGGTCAAGGGAAACTTCATGAGCGGCGGCGGTGCCACCGTCAATGCCGTCGAGGAAGAATCCGCCGACAATGTCGTAAGGGTCACGCACCAGGTTATTGAAGACTGAGACGCTGGTCGCCGACGCCGCCACCTTGATGGCCACAGGGACGCGGAACTTAAAGGCCGCGTTGAACGACAGGAACATCTTTTGGACGCTCTCCTCAATCGAGTAGAGACCCTGATGATTCGGCGGGCTGAGCAAGTCGGCCTTGGGGACACCGCGAATGGCCATGATGTGCTCGGCCACTTTCTGGGCCTGGAGAAGACCACCGTCACCAGGCTTGGCCCCCTGACCGATTTTGATCAGAACCCCGGCCGGGTCTTCAATCATGTGGGGCATGGCTTTGATAATGCGGTTCCAGCCGAAGTGGCCGGAGGCAATCTGCAGGATCAGATATTTAAGGTATTTGCTTTTCAGCAAGCGCACCGGAACCCCGCCTTCACCCGAACTCATGCGTACCGGAAGGCCGCATTCTTCGTTAAGGTAGGCCACGGCCATGGCGACGCCTTCCCACATGCGCCACGACAGGGCGCCAATGGACATGTCACCGATGATGACCGGATAGATCCAGTTGACCGGTGGGGTGTGGCCGGTGGTGACCAATTTGCCGTTGCTGTCCAGTGACATGGGTAGTTCGTTGGCTGGGAGAATGCGACCGAACGGTGCCAGCATATCAAAGGTATGACGCTGAGCGTCGAGGCTCGGGTCGGTCATCTGTGAAATGCGGCCGACGCGCAGTTGATCCAGCGTGCGAATGCTGCCGGTCAGATTTTTGCGACCGCCACGCTTGATGGAGTCGCCACCACTGCAGCGGGTGACGATGGGATGGCGCGTATCTGGGTTGCGGACCGGGCCAATGGCGTCGTTGGGGCACACCTTTTCGCAGATGCCGCAGCCGCGACAGTAGTTTTTCAGCGAGTTGACTTGCTGGATGACCGGGACTGCAGAAAAACGTGCGCGTGGGTCGGGCAGGTCGCCTTCGGAGAAGACCATGCGACGCCGCTCGATTTTCGGCTCAATGGCGCGGAAGGAACACGCCGCAACGCAGGAGCCGCACAGGGTGCAGCGACTGGCATCGTAGCGGATTTTCCAAGGCAGGTCATTGGGGGTGATGTCCTGTATTTTTACTGTTTCCATCGTGCAACCTCCAGCTCATCATTGATCACGACGATTTCGCGTTCGTTGGGGTAAATATCGGTCGACCACTCGCGTTCCGGCAGGATTTCATTGATGCCACAAACCTCGGAGGCGATGGCAATGGTGTCTTCGGTGCGTCCGATGACAACCGGACGCAGTTTTTTAGCGTCGCAGCAGGTGAACAAGGTGTTGTCCGGAAGTACACCGATAATGGTGTTTGGTCCATTGATCTCAAGTTGGGCCAGGGATTGACGGACCGCACGCAGCTGGTCGGCATCGTCACGGCTCTGCAGCTCATCGAACGGCAGCGGTGTGATAACGTGCTTGAAGTATTGCAACGGCCATTTTAACTGGCGATGAATGTAATGCAGGGTATAGAGAAAACACTGCGAGTCAGACTCAAAACCGATGTAACCACGGTGGAGCTTGGCCTGCATTTCCTTGTTGATCTGATAAAACGTATTTTCGCCATTGGCCAGGCCGGTGTAGCCCTGCAAAAAGAACGGGTGGGCCGCATAGCGGACAATGTCGTAATTGGTGTTCTGACGACACTGAGCGGTAATGACCTTGGCGGTGAAATTTTCGTCGGCTTCCCATAGATTGAAAAACGTGCCGATGTCGCGCGGGTCGCCAATCTCTTTCAGCGTAACCACATCCGGCCAGAATGAGTAAACGAAGCCTTGCTCATTCGGTTCGAGGGCCGCGCGCATTTTGAGGCGCATGTCCAACAAAAGTTCTTCTTTTTCTTCCTGGGTAGCGTGTTTGTAACTCTTCGGGTAGCTGAAGGTTTCAAACACATAATTCGGCATCGCGTTGATGTCGAGTTCTTCACTGGGGAAGGTATCCGGAACCCATTGCAGGACGCGACGGAAACCCGCCTCATGCAAAATGTTTTCCGCCAGATTCAAGCCTTCATCCGTACAGGCCATAGAAAGGGTGGGCAGATGTTTGTATCCTTCAAAAATGCCGCCCAAATCCTGCATGACCATGGCAAATCCAGAGTTGTCATGGCCTTTCTGCTGAGATTGCATCAGCTGTAGGGCTTTACTCGGATGGGTATAGTTTTTACTTTTGATTGCTCCAATTCGACACATTGGCCTCGTCCTCCAATCGCATGATTTCTTTGACCGACAGAACATATAAGCAATTTTTGTGCCTTGATTTTGTTTACTTTTTCTATTTTTGTAACTGATTAAATAAAGGGAGAAATTGTGTTGTGTTAGAGGCGGGTGTGGACTGTGTTACAAGTTGTGCTGAGCTTGTGTGTGCTGATTTGTGTACTCATATAAGCGTATACAACAAAGCCCCTGTCGAGGGGCAGGGGCTTTGTTCGCGTTGAGACGTGTAATTTACAGGGTTTCGACCCAGTTGTATTTATCCGCAATCTTCCCGTATTGAATCCCGGTCAGTGTTTCATACAGTTTCATGGTCAGCTCTCCGGCTTCACCATTGCCGAGATCAATTTCGCGGTCACGGTACGTGAAATGACCGACCGGTGAAACGACTGCTGCCGTGCCGGTGCCGAAGGCTTCGGAAAGGCGACCATTAGCCGCGCCTTCGAGAATTTCATCAATGGTCAGTGCGCGCTCTTCCACCTCGTAGCCCATCTCCTGAACCAGGGTCAGGATAGAGCGACGGGTGATGCCATTTAGGATGGAGCCGCTCAATGGCGAGGTGACAATTTTCCCATCGTAGACAAAGCAGATATTCATGCTGCCGACTTCTTCAACGTATTTGCGCTCGACGCTATCCAACCAGAGGACCTGGTCATAGCCTTTTTGCGCGGCCAACGCTGAAGCATAGAGGCTTGATGCATAGTTGCCACCGGTTTTGGCCTCACCTGTGCCACCATTGGGTACGCGAACGAATTCATCAGAGACCCAAATCTTGACCGGCTTCAATCCGCCTTTGTAGTATGCGGCAACCGGTGACAGGATGATGTAAAACAGATACTCATCCGCTGGCTTAACGCCGAGAACCGGTTCACTGGCGATCATCGTCGGACGGATATACAGGCTGGTGCCCTCACTTTTCGGAACCCAGTTCTGTTCCAGTTTGATCAGTTCGCGAAGTGCTTTCAGGCAAAAGTCGACATCCAGTTCCGGCATGCACATGCGCCGCGCACTGAGATTGAAGCGCTCAAAGTTGTCGCGGGGGCGGAACAGGGCAATCTCCCCATCTTCACGACGAAAAGCCTTGAGGCCTTCAAAAATTTCCTGAGCATAGTGCAATACCAGCGCGGCCGGGTCCAGGCTGAAGGGGCCGTATTGCTGAATGCGCGGCGAGTGCCAGCCCTGGCCGGTCTTATATTCCATGACAAACATGCGGTTGGTGAATTGTTTGCCGAAAACCAATTTGGATTCATCCTGAACTGGTTGTTTGGTTTCATCCACAGGGAGAATCTGGATGTCCTGCATAGTGTGCTCCTTCACGAAAAATGGAATGTCAGCGTAAACGCAAAGAAATTATCTAGCACATTGGCTGGGGGCGGGCAAGGAGATTGTGAGGTCCTGTAGGGGGCAGGCAGGAGCTTGCCGGAGGGAAGTCAGGACTCGTTGCTCGTCTCGGTGGAGCCATAGAGGAGGTTTTTCATGTTGCGCTGTTGTTCTTCATTGCTGAAATAGCGGCTTTGTCGCTCTTTTTCCGCCTTTTTTGCCTGGTTTTCCAGCTGTTTTGTCGATGGTGTCTGGTGTTTTTCAGCCATGAGAAACTCCTTGTGTGCTCATCCTGATGGTAGCACCTGTATTTCGTCAGTCAAGGCATAAATTACCAAGGTTGGTAAGGTTTTTTAGGAGGAGAATCGCTGCCAGTCAGAGAGAAGGAAGTGTGTATGGCCGGTCACTCGATTGATTGCTGATCGTTGAGTGCCGCGCGGGCAATAACAGCGACAGCAACCTGATGCCCTTGCTGCGACAGGGCATCGCTGCATGAGCGCACTGTCGATGTTGTTGTGGCAATATCGTCAATCAGCAGGATTCTGGTTGGAGCCATCGTCTTTTTACACAAAAAAGCACTTTGTGTGTTAAGTGTTCTCTGGCTCACAGTGAGTGTGGATTGTGGTTTGGTCGGCTTAACGCGAGTGAGTAGATCGGTGTTGACTGGGATCGTGAGCCGTTTGCCAATCTGTTGGCCAATGAGCTGGGCCTGATTGTAGCCGCGTTCTCGAAGACGTTGTGGATGTAGAGGGGTTGGTATGATAAGTGTCGGGGAAAATTGTTTTATGGCTGAATCGTTGTGTGTAAGAAATAGATCGGCCAATGGAGCAGCCAGAGAAATTTTATGATGAAATTTAAACTGCTGAAGCAGGTCGGCAAGAAGGCCGTGATAGGTTCCAGCGGCGCGCAGCCAGGCAAAAGAGGGAGGAGTGCTGAGACAATGAGAGCATAGGTGATTGCCTGCTCCCGGTGGGTGCGGTTGGGCGCATTGCGGACACATATCTTCTGGGGTGTTCCTCGCGTGAGTTTGGCATGACGTGCAAAGAAACTGTTCCGTGTCGCTCAGGCGGCGACGGCAGGCATGACAGGCCGGAGGAAACAGCCAAGCGTCAGCGGTTCTGGTCACTCTGATCAGAGGGGTCAAGAGTTTGCTTGTCAGTTCTAGTCTGTGATGTCGCTGGTCGTGATGGGGCATCCGTCGTATTGGCCCGACAATCAGGCGTGGTTGAGCAGGCTGTGCCCGGTCATCTCTGCCGGTTTTGGCAGATTGAGAAGTTCAAGCAGGGTGGGCGCCAGATCTGCAAGCTTGCCGGCTTGCAGAGAAGTGTTGCTGGTCTGCTTGCTGACGTAGAGCAGGGGGACCGGATTGCTGGTATGTGCTGTGTGGGGTGAACCTGTGGCGTCTGCCATTTGCTCACAATTGCCGTGGTCGGCTGTGATCAGTAAACAGCCTCCTTGGTTCAGTGTGGCGTCTACAACCTGCTTGACGCAACGGTCAACGGTTTCCATGGCTGTGATGGCCGCAGAAAGAATGCCGGTGTGGCCAACCATGTCTGGATTGGCAAAATTAAGGATAATCAGATCGTAGGTGTTGGCGCGAATTTGTTCTGTGACCTGCCGAGTGACTTCTTCGGCACTCATTTGTGGCTTGAGATCATATGTGGCCACATCCTTCGGAGACGGCACCAGAATGCGATCTTCACCGGCGTAACTGGTTTCTGTGCCACCGTTGAAAAAGAACGTCACGTGGGCGTATTTCTCGGTTTCGGCAATGTGGAGTTGTTTTAGGCCGGCATCGGAAACGGTCTGAGCCAAAATGTTGGCATAGGATTCCGTTGGAAAGGCAACGGGCAAGCGCAGTTGTTCTTCATATTCTGTCATGCAGACATAACGGGACAGATTAAGCTGGGTATCGCGCGTAAATCCGTCGAAATCCTTCGTTGTGAATGCGCGGGAGATCTCCCGAGCCCGGTCGGCGCGAAAGTTGAAGAAAATGATGCCATCGCCATCGCTGATCGCCTTACCCCCTTCAATCAGGCAGGGGAGGACAAATTCATCGCCGACGTCGTTGGCGTAAGAGGCTTCAATGGCCGCAGCAGTGGATGGGTAGGTTTCCCCCTGTCCGTTGACCATGGCACGATATGCCTGCTCAACTCTGTCCCAGCGCTGATCTCGGTCCATCACGTAAAAGCGCCCTGAAATTGTCGCAACTTTGCCGCAGCCCAATTGCAGGAGTTGTTCATCCAGTTGCTGCAGGTAGTTCGCTCCACTGCGTGGTGGTGTGTCGCGGCCATCCATGAAGGCGTGGATGTAGATCTGCTCAAGGCCTTTTGCTTTGGCCATCTGGACGAGTGCATATAAATGGGTGTTTAGGGAGTGGACGCCACCGTCAGAAAGGAGTCCCATCAAATGGAGAGCTCCGCCCTGTTGCTTGGTGTACTCAATGGCATCGCAAAGGACTTCGTTGCTAAAGAAATCACCGTCATCGATGCTTTTGCTGATGCGGGTCAGGTCCTGATAGACGATGCGACCAGCACCGATGTTCAGATGGCCGACTTCAGAGTTGCCCATTTGCCCTTCCGGCAGTCCGACCGCCAGTCCTGATGCATCCAGCTGGCTTTTGGGGTAGCGTTGAAACAGTTCGTCGAGGAACGGTGTTTCTGCCAGAGCGACGGCATTGTTCTCACGGTTGGGGTTAATCCCCCAACCATCAAGAATGGTCAGAACGACTGGCCGTTGGGCAACGTGCGTCATGGCCGTTAGGCTCCGGCCTGAGGAATGACGGGCTCGACAACTGTGCGATCTTCGATCAACTTGCGGAACGCGATGCTGTAGCTGCCCCATGTACCGCATTGCTCGCAGCGGCTCATCCACTCGAGAGAGGTTTTTCCACAGCAGTCACAGACGTAGCCCAGGCTCAGTTGGTTGTCGACACCAAGGGCTTTCTGGTATTCCTCAATCGCTTCGTCGATGCGATTGCGGCGACGATGAGCTTCCGCCAGCAACAGATGGATCTGCGGGAAGTCCGGAGCTGAACTCTCTACGGTGTAGATGTGCTCGAGGGCTTCATCAACCATCTCAAGTCGCAGGCACAGTTTGCCGTAGAAGAAGCGCAGAACCAGGTCATTGCTGCGTGCCATCAGGGCGCTGCTGTAAAAGGAGAGCAGTGACTGAGGGTCTTCCTGTTGGATGTAGAGATTTTCTAGGCGGGAGAGGAACACACTGCGACCCAGTTTCTTGTAGCTGTCCTGCCAGATAAGCGCGGCGTCTTCAACGTTTTCCTGCTGAGCGTAAGCATCACCGAGAGTGACACGGGCAGCGGTAAATTCGGGCGCCTCCTTGATGATTTGTTTCAGGGTGGCGATTGCCTGGTCTTCCTCGTTGTTGGCCAATTTCTGACGGGCAACTTCGTAACGGATAGAAAGAATCTTTTCCTTTTCTTCCTGAATACGCGGCCCGGTCGGACCGGCTTTGAGGAGCCGTTTCTGCAGTTCAAGAGCTTGTTCCCAGCGTTGGTGTTTCATGTGCAAGTCACGGTGGGCACGAATTGCCTTGCGGTTGTCTTTTTCAAGCTCAAGAATTTCTTCGTACTCTTTGCAGGCGGAATCGTCTTCGCCGAGGTCTTCATAGGTCGCTGCCAGTTTGAACAGGACTTCAAGACTTTTACCGTTGACGCTTTTGGCTTTGCGCAACAGGGTGATGGCACCCTGTTTGTCGCCTTCCTGGCTGATGACGCTGGCGAGGGCAATGTAGCCTTCGACCTTGTTGGGGTCTTTGTCGATCGCTTTTTGCAGCAAGTCGTGTGCTTTTTTAATATCCCCTGAGAGCAGACGGCCTACGCCATCACGATAGATGGTGTCAATTTCCTTGTTCTTTTTTTCGCCGCGTCCACGTAACCAGCTACGCAAGCCGCAGCTGACGGCACCGTAGAGATGGAAGCCGTAACCGATGAACAGGCCGATGAGGATGCAGCCGATGACGACAACCGTGACTGGATACGTCACAGAGCTGTCGGGCATGAAAAAAATGGTCATTTCCTGCGGGTTGATGCCTGAGAAGAAGACAAAGAACGCCAGGAACATGATGACAACTAAAAGAAATGACATGAGAGTCATGCGGTCCTCCTGCGGGAAAACACCCGACAAAAATATATTATATACAACATACCAGATGCACTAAAGCACACAGCTTCCCATGAGACAAGGTCACACGGGCGACGGAAGGTCAACTGTTGTGGTAGGGCTCCCGTCGTATAATGGTCATGGCCCGATAGAGTTGTTCATAAAGAAACATACGAGCCATCTGGTGCGTCATGGTCATATCGGAGAGTGACAGCAGCGTGTTGCACTGTTGTCGTAAGCTGTCCGTTAGACCATAAGCGCCACCAATGATCAGGCACAGATTTGCAGTGCCGTGATTCATGTGTTGTTCCAGGGTTGAGGCAAGTTTTTCGGAACTGACCTTTTTTCCTGCTTCGTCCAGGCCAATGACATAACTGCCGGACGGGATGCGTGCGATCAGATTTTGTGCCTCACTGGAGCGGATAAAATCCGCTGAGGCTTTTTTGCCACCGCGTTTTTCCTCTTTGAGCTCGAGCTCTTCGACGCTCAGATAGCGCCTGAGTCGCTGGCGATATTCATCACAACCATCCTTAAGGAACGGCAGCGACATTTTCCCGACACAGAGAATGGTCAGTTTCACGATGGCTCGCGCTATCCGTTATCCTGCGCCACTTCAAGTTCGGGTGCCTCCGACCACAAACCGTCCAGATCGTAAAAAGAGCGCACCTCCTGTTGGAAGACGTGGACCATGACGTCACCGTAATCAAGTAACACCCAACGTCCTTCGTTCATGCCTTCAACCGCCAGAGGATGGAGGTTATGATTCTGCTTCAAACCAAGACGAACGGATTCGGCAATCGCCTGAACCTGACGGTCCGAGGTGCCGGTTGCCAGAAGCAGGTAGTCGGCCAGAGAGGAGAGCTCACTGATGTGAAGGATCTTGACGTCCAGGGCTTTTTTGTCCAGAGCGTATTCAGCGCACAACTGGGCGCGTTGGTCGGATTGCAAAATGGTTAACCTTTCCCCGACGCATACACATGATGCGTCTTGATGTATTCATAAACCGCTTTTGGAAGTGATTTTTCAACAGAGCGGTTGTCAGCGATTCTGTCGCGGATTTCCGTCGATGAGATATCGATAAACGACTCTGTCAGGAAATACAGACGACTGCCACTGTCGTGACAAAAAGTTTTAAGTACGGAATCATAACAGAACTGCCCACGGATGGCAACGGGCAGAGCGTCTGTTGATGCAGGTTTCACAGTACCGGGGCGTCTGGCGACAACGAGGTGGCAAAGAGGGAAAATTTCCTCAAAATGGTACCAGGTGTGCAGACTGTTGAGAGAGTCCATGCCGATCAGGAAATAGAACGTATCCTGTGGGTAGAGCGTGTGGAGCTGTTTGAGTGTATCGAGAGAATAGCTTTTCCCCTGACGATGCCCTTCAATGTCGCAGAGTTCAAAACCGGGGTGGTCGACAATGGCACATTCGACCATGGCCAGACGTTGGGAAAAAGGCGGCAGCCCTTCAAGCTGCTTGTGGGGCGGTGCCGCCGCAGGGATAAACAGCACCCGGTCGAGCTCAAAGCGCTGTTGCATCTCGCGAGCGATGGCCAGGTGTCCCACATGAATCGGGTTGAAGGTGCCGCCGATAATGCCGGTTTTCATGGTCACGCGTCCGTCAGGAACGGATTTGTCCGTCGCCGAACACGATAAATTTACGGGTGGTCAGATCTTCGAGTCCCATCGGACCGAAAGAGTGCAGCTTGGTGGTGGAGATGCCGATTTCTGCACCGAGGCCGAGCTGGTTGCCGTCGGAAAAACGTGAAGAGGCATTGACCATGGTGACGCTTGAGTTAATGCAACGGGTAAATTTTTGCGCATTGGCGTAATTATTGGTGACAATCACTTCAGTGTGCAGAGAACTGTGACGGCGGATATGCTCAATCGCCTGATCGAGGCTGTCAACAACGCGAACCGCGAGGATCAGGTCGAGATATTCTTCATCCCAATCGGCGTCGGTTGCCGCAATTGCCTCATCCGTCAAAGCGCAGGTTGCCGGGCAACCACGAAGTTCCACCTTGTATTTTTTCATGGCCCGGGCAATATGTGGTACGAACGTTTCAGCAATATCCTTGTGGATCAGCAGGGTTTCCATGGCATTGCACACGCCGGGGCGCTGAACCTTGGCGTTGAGACAGATCTCGGTGGCCATATCCGTGTCGGCATCGGCATCGACAAACGTGTGACACACACCTTTGTAATGCTTGATGACCGGAATTCGCGAATTTTCACTGACAAAGCGGATCAGCCCTTCGCCGCCGCGCGGAATAATCAGGTCGATCTCTTCATCCAGTTTAAGCAGCTCGGTGACGGCCTGACGGTCTGTCGTTGCCACCACCTGCAGCGCTGCTTCGGGCAGGCCCATGGCCTTGAGTACGTTTTTGAGGATCGTACCAATGGCGGTATTCGAGTGGATCGCTTCCGAGCCTCCGCGCAAAACCACAGCATTGCCGCTTTTCAGACACAAACCGGCCGCGTCAGCGGTGACGTTGGGGCGCGATTCGAAAATGATGCCGATGACACCCAGAGGGATGCGCATGCGTCCCACCTGAATACCATTGGGACGTCGCCACATGCCGGTGACCTCGCCGACCGGATCGGGAAGGGCCGAGACTTCACGCAAGCCGTCCGCCATCCCTTTGACGCGCTCATCATTAAGGACCAGGCGATCAATCATGGCCGCAGACAGGCCGTTGTCGCGTGCCGCCTGCAGATCTTTTTCGTTTTCCTGTTGCAGTTGGGCGGTTTGCGCTTCCAGGGCGTCAGCCATGCGGCACAACAGCTCATTCTTAACCGCTGAAGACAGGCCGGCCATGACCGTTGCTGCTTCTTTAGCCTCCACGGCCAGTTGTTTCATCTGCTCTGCAACATTCATCCTCAAAGTACTCCTTGTGTCATCGTATGTTAGCTGCTTTCGTCGCCGTCGGCTTCGGTCAGCACCAGATTGTCGCGGTGGATGATCTCATCGCCATATTTATAGCCGAGAACCTGTTCGATTTCAGCGGTTTTTTTGCCCATGATCTGCAGCAGTTCGGCCAGGGCATAGTTGGTCACGCCTTTGGCGAATTCGTTGCCCTGCTCGTCGCACAATCGGACGGCATCGCCGCGGTCAAAGCCGCCTTCAACCCCTTTGATGCCAGAGGGTAACAGGCTGCGGCCGTTGTTGGCGATGGCATTGACGGCACCTTCGTCGACAAACAGTTTGCCGCGTGGTTTTTTGGTGAACGCGATCCAGTGTTTTTTTGCCGCCATGCGATTGGTGCAGGGGAAAAAATAGGTGCCGACATCTTCGCCGTCAAACAGACGGAGTAGATTGCCTGGCGTCAGACCGTTGATAATCGCCGTACCAACACCGTGCATGGTGGCACGCTGGGCAGCTTTGAGCTTGGTGGCCATCCCTCCGGTGCCCAGTTCACTGTCCGCAGCTCCTGCCATGGATTTGATCTTTTCGTTGATCCTCTCCACTTCCTGAATCAGGCTGGCATCACTGTGTTTGCGCGGGTCCTTATCATAGAGACCATCAACGTCAGACAGGATCACCAGCAGGTTGGCGTCAACCAGGTTGGTCACCAGTGCAGATAAATTGTCGTTGTCGCCAAAGCGGATCTCGTCAACGACGACGGTGTCGTTTTCGTTGATGATCGGCACAATGCCAAAGTCCAACAGAGTCATCAGGGTGTTGCGAGCATTGAGATAGCGGCGCCGGTTGGCCAGGTCGTCACGAGTCAGCAGGACCTGGGCCACGTTTTCCCCCCGTTCGCGAAATGCAGTCCGATAACGGCGCATCAGGCGACTCTGGCCAACGGCTGCGGCTGCCTGTTTGAGCGGGATGGTTTTGGGTCGGCCGATAATTCCCAGATCCCCTTTCCCTGCGGCAACGGAACCGGAGGAAACCAGGATGACCTCATAACCGCGCTGTTTCAACGTGCAGATGTCCGCTGACAGGGAATCAAGCTGCTCTCGGTTGAGCCCTTCCGGTGTTGAAATAACGGCGCTGCCGACTTTGATGACCACGCGTTTTGCTGGAGAGATCAGGGTCTTGCGCATCGATTTAATCCGTCGAGCCATCATCGCTGTCAGCTTCCTTTAGATCGTCGAGACGTCTTCCGACTTCTTCGACGAGTTCCTTGAGTCCGTCACCGCTGATGGCGGATATGGTAAACACCTGGTAGCCGCGCTGTTCAAACAGGGGCCGAGCGGTTTCGGCCCGTTCGCGAACATCGGTGACATCGTTTTTGGTCAGCACGACCAGCTGTGGTTTTTGTGCGAGAGTGGCATCGTGCCGTTTCAGTTCGGCATTGATGATGTCGAATTGCTCAAGCAGATTGTCTTCCGGTGCGCTGGTCAAGTCCACTAAATGAAGAAAAAAGTCGGTTCGTTCCACATGGCGCAGAAAACGGGTGCCGAGGCCTTGTCCTTCGCTAGCCCCTTCGATAAGCCCCGGAATGTCAGCCATGACAAAGGTTTTAAAGCCGCCATAGCGCACCACGCCCAGATTGGGAACGAGGGTAGTAAATGGGTAATCAGCAACCTTGGGGCGTGCCGCTGAAACAGAACGGATCAGGGTTGATTTTCCCGCATTGGGCATGCCCACCAGACCGACATCTGCCAGCAGCTTCAGCTCCAGGCGCAGGATACGCATTTCTCCGGGAGTGCCCGGCTGACAATGGCGTGGTGCCCGGTTGGTGCTGGTCGCAAAGCGAGCGTTGCCGCGGCCGCCCTGACCGCCATGAAGGAGTTTGTGGGTCTGATTGGGTTGGATCATGTCGACCAGCAGTTCGTCTGTTTCAGCATCGTAGACCAATGTGCCGGGGGGAACATGGATCGTCAAGTCGTCACCGCTTTTGCCGTGCATGTTCTTGCCCATGCCGTGCATGCCATTGTTGGCTTTGTAATGGGCGTTGTAGCGGAAATCGAGCAGGGTTGTCAGACTGGAGTCGGTATGTAGATAGACGTCGCCACCGTTGCCGCCGTCGCCGCCGTCGGGACCCCCGCGAGGAATGAATTTTTCTCGCCGAAACGACATGCAGCCACGGCCGCCGTCGCCGGATTTGACGTGAATTTTAACTTGATCAACGAAACGCATGATCGGGTACTGTTCTTTCTGGCGATCACAGATGTAACACGGTGATCGCATGAATTTTATGGTGTTGTGTGCTGCGAGGTTCTTGCTCTGGCAAAAACCTCCTCCAATCTACCATAAAAAAACCCGAAGTTCTCAACGCTGAACTCCGGGTCTTTAGTTGTGTGTTGCTCGCGCGACTAGTTGGCGTAGACAGAAATTTTCTGACGCTTTTTGTCTTTGCGTTCAAACGTGACAACGCCGTCGATCAGGGCGAACAGGGTGTAATCCTTGCCGCAACCAACATTGTTGCCTGGGTGGAACGTGGTGCCACGCTGACGTACCAGAATGGAACCGGCTGTCACTTCTTGACCACCGAATCGCTTGACGCCAAGGCGTTTACCCGCGCTGTCGCGACCGTTCTTGGAACTGCCGCCCGCTTTTTTGTGAGCCATGAGTAGCCTCCTTAAGCCTCAATGCCTGTAATCATCAGACGAGTGATGGGTTGACGGTGTCCATAGGTCTTGCGAAAGCCCTGACGACGCTTGGATTTAAAGACGAGGACTTTTTTGTCCTTGCCCTGCTCGACAATGCGAGCTGTGACCTTTGCGCCTGGCAATAGAGGTGCTCCGATTTTTACCTCTTCTCCGCCGACCATGAGGACCTCGCTCAGTTCGATGGTTTCACCAACGGAACCGGCGATTTTTTCAATTTTGACTGTGTCACCTTCGGATACTTTGTATTGCTTTCCTCCGGTCTTGATCACCGCATACATGTACTTCACCTCGTTTCTCTGTGTTTTTGTACTTCAGTAACGGCGCACTGTACCTTTCGACCGAAACGCTGTCAAGGAGATTTTTTCTTTTACTCCGCTGATGCTGACAGGGCATCAAACTGCATGAACTTGGCATCGGCACGGGCCATCAGACAGTCGCCATGATGCAGCTGAGCCTCAACGCGATACACCGGAGCCAGGCGTTGGGTGATACGGGCTGAAAGGTGCAATGGCGCTTCAGCCGGAACCGGGTGAAGAAAGCGCACCTTCAGCTCGCCGGTGACGGCTTTGATGTGGTGGGCAAACAGGCAATGGGTCATGGCGCTGTCGAGCAGAGAGCAGATAATGCCGCCGTGGAGCAGGCTATGATAGCCCTGCAGCCACGGCGAACCACGGAATGATGTCTGGACACCACCCTGGCCATCGTCAGTAAAGGCAAGTTTTAATGACAGTGGATTGCGCTCTCCACACATGATGCAGTGCTGATGCCCGTGTCCTTCACCGGTGGCCGAGGCCAGATCAATGGTCACAGAGATTGATCCCGGTAGTCAGGCTGCCGTTGAGATGTTGCTCGACCAGAACCTGGGGCAATTCCGCAGGTGCACCGGTAATAACCTGAATGCCGTGACTGTCAAACAATTGCTTGGCACGTTGCCCCATACCGCCGGCAATAATCAGGGTGACCTGTTTTTCCGCCAACCATTGTGGCAGGACACCCGGCTCGTGAGGCGGCGGAGTGACAAATTCCGGCGAGCCGACAGAGGAATTCTCATCGACATCGACGAGAGCGAATTGTTCACAGTGGCCGAAGTGGGGGGTCAACTTGCCTTCGGCAGTGGGGATGGCGACTTTCATGAATAGACTCCTGTTTCTTTTGTTTGGGTTGGTGATTCATCCAGGGTGATTTGAACTTTGAGCTTGGCCCACAGGTCGCGGATGGCCATCGCGGCGATGCTGTCCTGCTGACGAACGACGGGCTGCGCTTTGAGCTGTGAGTTAACCATTTGGCGGTCAAACGGAATTAAACCGAGACACGCGATATTACGGCGTGCTGCCTGCTCTTTAATTTGACGGGTCATGTCCGGATTGACATCCCAACGGTTGATGCACAGGCTGCCGGGAATGGCAAAGTGTTCCAACAGATCAATGATTCGTTGTAGATCGTGAAGACCCGACAGGGTTGGTTCCGTGACAATCAACACGTGATCGGCTCCGGTGATCGAGGCAATGACCGGACAGCCGAGACCTGGAGGACCATCCACCAGAACCAGAGGCGCTTGCTGTTCCTGCGCCCAGTTTCGTGCCTGCTGGCGAACCAGACTGACGAGTTTTCCGGAATTTTCCGCACCGACATCAAGACGGGCATGGACCATGGCGCCTTCCATCGTCTGAGATTGATACCATTCTCCGCAGCGACGCGGGACCATGGTGATTGCCTGCTGAGGGCAGAACCGGGCACAGACGCCACACCCTTCGCATCCGGAAGGCCGAATGGTGTAGGGGGGCAGCGGGGTGATGCCGTCAAACCGACATAGCCTCTGGCACTCACCGCATTGGGTGCACTGCGCCTCGTCGATGACGGCGATGGACCCGCTGATAAATTCATGGCAGTGCTCAATGCGTGGCGACAGCAATAGGTGCAGGTTCGCCGCATCAACGTCGCAATCGGCAATCAGGCAATGATCGGCCAACATCGCCAATGACGCGGTCAGGCTGGTCTTGCCGGTGCCGCCTTTGCCACTGACAACAATCAGTTCTTTCATGACAGGTTCTCCCGGTACAGGGTTTCGGCCTGGGCAAGGACCGTGATTAACTGTTCTTTCAGTCCGGGCAGGGCTTCAAGAAGGCTTTCACCGCGGGAGTAGGCGACGGCAACGCGTTTTTCATAGGGCAATTGCAAAAGAATGGGTATTTTTTCGCGGCGGCAAAAATCCACAATGCACCGGTCACCGAGGTCGCTGCGATTGACGATGACAGCTAGCGGGCGCTGAAGCTGGCGTACGGTCTCAACCGCAATTTCAAGATCGTGCAAACCGAACGGCGTTGGTTCCGTGACCAGCACGACAACGTCGGCATCCTGAATGGTCGTGATCAGAGGGCAGGAGGTACCCGGCGGACAATCAAGGATGATTTGATTTTCCAGGTGCTGATTTTTTTTCAATGCGCGGATCAGCGGCGGTGACATGGCTTGACCGACATCGAGCAGGCCGCTGTAAAGATCAATGTGGCCATGGCGGCTTTTATGAATAACGCCGATGCGTTGTTTCTGCTCACTGATGGCATGCTCGGGGCAAATCATCTGGCAGCCACCACAGCTGTGACATAGGCCTTCAAATAGAAGCGTCTCGGTTGGCAGGCAGGCCAGTGCATTGAAGGTGCAAAATTCTCCGCAGGCGCCACAGTGCGTGCACAGCTCGTCATCAATGCGCGGCACGGGGATGGTGACAATTTCACACTCCCGTGGGCTGTCTCCTAAAAAAAGATGACTGTTGGGCTCTTCGACATCACAATCGAGTAATTGAACCGGCTCCTGACAGGCCTGGGCAAGAGCCACGGCCAGAGTGGTTTTCCCTGTCCCTCCTTTGCCGGAGGCGATGGCCAGTTTCATACTTCACCCCAGTGACCTTCGACTGTGGCCGCTTCCGTAGCGGTCAGAGTGCCGTTTTTGACGGCTTCAAGGGCATCCGAAATAGTTGTGTCTTTGGTGGGGTAGACGGTAATAGCAGAGCGATTGAGCAAGGCAAAGGCTTTAGGCCCGCATTGCCCGGTCACCACGGCGTTGACGTTGTTCTGAATCAGTCGCGTGGCACTTTGAATCCCTGCACCTTGTGCCGATTGGCGA
The DNA here is from genome assembly GCF_963666745.1 of uncultured Desulfuromonas sp. NCBI lineage: Bacteria > Pseudomonadati > Thermodesulfobacteriota > Desulfuromonadia > Desulfuromonadales > Desulfuromonadaceae > Desulfuromonas > uncultured Desulfuromonas sp. The sequence continues at coordinate 3,815,244 of NZ_OY762961.1, forward strand.
TTCTGGGTGTTTTCAATCACCTCAATGGTTTCCTGTTCAGTATCGACGATCAGAAAGCGTTCACTGCGACCGAAGCGGGTATCTACCCGTGCATTGAGATCCGTTCCCTGGGTGCTGAAAGCTATTTTCATGGATGATCTGTCATCACGGCGGCCAAGGACCGCCGTGATGCCTTGTTGGGCTGAAGTTGAGAGATCAGTTGCGAGGACGACTGAGTTCTTCCAGGGTTTGGCTCATGGCATTGAGCTGTTGCTGCATTTGGTTCATCTGTTGACGCAGATCTGTATCCTCCTCGTCAAGGCGACGAATTCCCTGGCGCATCATTCCCTGACGACCCATGCCCCGACCGGACATCCCATTTCGTTGTCCCCGGCCGCAACGACCGGTACCTCGCCCTGTGCGGGGCCCTTCACCTAAAGGTCCTGTTCCGTTTTGATTCGGCATGATTTGACTCCTTTGTAAATTATTTGGGGGGCGCGTTCAGGTTCATCCTGCGCTGCCGTCCCCGTCTCTGCCGTCCGGCACCGCCGCATCCCGGCATCGGGAAATGCTGTTCCAGGGGCAGATGGTTGCGCCATCCGTCAATAACGGCATGGCAAGGTCCGGCGATAAACCGGTGTACGGTAATGCCGTAACCGTTCGCCGCATAATAGCTGCCACAAGTCATCGCGCCGCAGATCAGCGTTGTGACCTGATGCTCTTTGAGAAACCACAGCTTCTCAAGAGCGGAACCTTCGGGAAGGGTCAATTGCTGCCAGGGCAGATCACACAGTTCATCAACAACGATCAGCTGACTGGCAACGTCAAATACCGGCGCAATGCGGTCATTCCAAATGGTCAATCCTGCAGTAGCCACAGGTAGCTCCTTCCCGCGAGATTCCAGAGTGCTGGAGAGCATAAAAGCAAGGGGGGTGCCAGCCTAACGTTTGTGGGTGTTTTATCTTGTTAACTTGCTGATATTAAAGATGATTTTTTGCGTATATGGTCGCGAGGTGGACGTACAATTTTACCGGATTGTGTCGCTTTTGTGCGTCGGTGTCTGTCGGGTATTTTGCGCTAGTGCGACGGTGTGGTGTTGCGACCATCGTGGTCAGGCAGGGCGATGTGCAGAGTACTGATCTTTCGGTAAAGCGTCGCTTTGTGGATGTTCAGCTCACGGGCCGTAGCAGCACGGTTGAACTGATTACGTTTCAGAGCGGCGAGAATGACCTGACGTTCGTGCTGTTGGCGGCTGGCGCGGATGGCCTGGGCTCCGCTGTCCGCTGCACCCTGTTGCAGCGTTGTCGGCAGGCAGGGCAGGTCGATCGCGCTGCTCCGACACAGTACAAAGGCCCGTTCGACAACATTTTCGAGTTCGCGAACATTGCCCGGCCAGTGATGGGCCATTAACGCACTGAGGGCTGCTGGCGTGACCGAGGTGATGTTTTTATGTTGCAACTGATTGAAGCGCTGGATGAAGTGGTCAACCAGCAGAGGCAGATCTTCCATGCGCTGTCGCAGGGGCGGCAAGTCAATCTGGACCACCTGAATGCGGTAGAACAGGTCGCGGCGGAATTCTCCTTTTTCCACCATTTCCTCAAGGTTGCGATTGGTAGCGGCAAGGATGCGGGCATGACAGGGTTCGCTGCGGTTGGAACCGAGCGGTTCGAACTGATGTTCTTGGAGGACGCGCAGCAGGCGGACTTGCAGGGCCGGGCTGATTTCACCGATTTCATCGAGAAACAGGCTGCCGCGGCCGGCGACGGCAAAACGCCCCGGCTTGTCGGCAATCGCACCGGTAAACGCGCCTTTTTTGTGGCCGAACAGTTCCGATTCGAGCAGGGTGTCGGGCAGGGCGCCGCAGTTGACGGCGACAAAAGGCTGATCCGCGCGTTCACTGAGGCTGTGGATCGCGCGGGCGACCAGTTCTTTACCGGTGCCGGTTTCGCCTTGAATCAAGACGGTACTGCTGCTGGCGGCCACGGCGGTAATCAGCTGGAAAATATCGTGCATCACCGGGCTGTGACTGACCAGATCACCGAGCTGACGCTGGCCACTAAGCTGTTTGCGCAGTGCTTCCACCTCACTGAGATCACGAAACGTTTCTGCCCCGCCAATGATGCGGCCGCGTTTGTCGCGTAATACGGCGGTGGAAATACTGATGGGGATACGTTCGCCGTCGGCATTGATCATGTAGCCGGTGCGGTTGATGATCGGTTTCCCGTCGGCCAGGGTTTGGCGCAGGGCGCAGTGGTTTTCGCACATGCTGGAGCGAAACACCTCGGAGCACAGCTGACCGATAGCCTGATCGCGCGGTGTGCCGGTGATCTCCTCGGCAGCGCGGTTAAACGAGGTGATGCGCCAGTCATTATCGACGGTAAACACCCCATCGCTGATGCTCTCGAGAATCGCCTCGGTGGAGGTGGTCAGGTTGTCCTCATCCTGTTTCGCCATCACGTCACCCGGTTAACCGGCACCGATCTCGAATTGCTCAATGTGAAAATTGGGCCGGGCGATAATGGTGATCTGTTTCTGGTAGTGCTGCTCCAGCTCGTCAATCACACCACTTTCCTCATCGTAGAGCAACGCGGCAACATCGGGATGCACCTGCAGGTTGACACGGTAGCCGGGCAGGTCACTCATCTCCCGTTTCAACTTGCGGAAAATCTCAAACACCATGGTGGTGCGGCTCTTGATGTAGCCGGTGCCTTCACAGTACGGACAGGGCTCGCATAGAGTGCGGCCAATGCTCTCGCGCACCCGTTTTCGAGTCATCTCAACCAGACCCAGTTCGGAGATTTTGAGGATATTGGTTTTGCTCTTGTCGCTCTTTAAGGCTTCTTCAAGGGCACTGTGCACCTGTTCGCGGTGGGCTTCCTTCTCCATATCAATAAAATCAATAATGATCAGGCCGCCGATGTTGCGCAGGCGCAGCTGATAGGCAATTTCGCGTACTGCTTCAAGGTTGGTTTTGAGAATGGTGTCTTCGAGGTTGCGCTTGCCGACAAAACGGCCGGTATTGACATCGACAGCGGTCAGCGCCTCGGTCTGCTCAATGATGATATAACCGCCACTTTTTAGCCAGACTTTGCGTCCCAGAGCGCGGGCGATCTCCACTTCGAGGCCGTAGGCATCAAACAGTGGCTCGTTTTTGTCGTGCAGCTCAATGGTATATTTTTGTTTCGGCATGTAGGTGCCGAGAAACTGCACAATTTTGTCATACTCGCTTTGCGAATCGACGACAATGTGGCGGATGTCTTCAGTGAGGATATCGCGGAGAACTTTGCTGGTCACATCAAGGTCCGAATGGATCAGGCAGGGAGCAATCGCCCCTTTTTGACGGGCATCAATATCCTTCCACAGTTCAGAAAGATAAAGCATATCGGCACGCAGATCATCTTCGCTTTTCCCCTCTGCGGCGGTTCGGACAATAAAACCGGTCCCCGGTGGCCGAATTTCTTCTACCGTGGAACGCAGACGTTCTTTCTCCTCTTCGTTTTCAATCCGTCGCGAGATGCCGATATGGTCAATGGTTGGCATATAGACCAGATGACGACCGGGCAGGGAGATGTGCGAGGTGATGCGTGCGCCTTTCGTGCCGAGAGGTTCTTTGGCGATCTGAGCGAGGATCTCCTGACCTTCCTGAAGCAAATCTTCGATGGGCGGCAGGGGGTTTTCTTCGATGTTCTCATCGCCGGGATCGGCGCTGGAACTGCGACCGTCCACATAATCAACCACGGCATCCATTTCATCAATCACATCAGCGACGTAAAGAAAACCGGCCTTCTCCAGACCGATATCAACAAAGGCCGCCTGCATGCCGGGCAGTACGCGGATCACTTTGCCTTTGTAAATATTGCCGACAATGCCTCGTTCGCAGCAGCGCTCAATATAGAGTTCGGCAATATGACCGTTCTCCTGCAAGGCAACGCGGGTTTCACGCGATGTTGTGTTGATGACCAGTTTCTTGGTCATGACAGACTCCTTTTATATGGAAAAAAATAAAATTCTTAATTGTGTGCGCTATTGTGCAAAAACATTGCGGTGCGCAGTCTAGTCTTCAAAAGACTCAGGAACCTCCATAGTGACCGCCGTTTTACAGATGCGCAGGCTACGGACCTCATGGTCGCCGAGGCCGAGCAGATGGGCGGCGATAGTGACCGGGCTGCCTTTACGCAGGGTCATGATCAGGGCATTTTGCTCCAGGCACAGGGCGTCGACATCGCCACGGATATCCACGTCGACCACTTTGCCGCCTTTGTCTCGTTGTACGATAACATGGTCGGCGTCCATAAATGGACCAATTTGTTCACTCACCCGCTGGCGGACGCTGTCATCAAGGGGCACGCGATAGTCGCTGGCAACAATACAGCTGCCTGGTGACGGCATACGCCAATGAACATTTTGCACCGAGGTCACGGCGAATCCGCTCGGTAGCTCGGCGGCCAGTTGCTGGCCAAGCTGGTCCGCGTCAACGGGCTGATAGAGTTCCACATCGACCACTTCGCTGATGCTTTCGACCCCGGTGGGCAGCGCGTCGGGAAACGAGATGCGGGGGTGAGGGTGAAATCCCTGGGAAAAACGCACCGGCGCATTTATGCGACGCAGTGCGCGCTGCAACACGGTCATGAATTCCAGATGACTGACAAAGCGGGCTTGGTCAGTCTTGTGCAGGCACAGGCGAATTTTAAAGCGCTCTTCCCCTTGAGAACTTTTTGCCTCGATCGCAGGGAATTGTGGCTGTTCTTTGGCATAGCGCATACGCAGCTGATCAAAATCGCACACACCGCAACCGCTGCATGGTCCGGTGCGGCAATCCGGGGTGTAGTGCTCGGCCAGGGCATTGCGGCGCTCCGCCAGGAAGAAACCTTTGTCGATGCCGCAGTCGATGTGGTCCCAGGGCAGAATTTCGTTTTCGTCACGCTGGCGCAGATAAAAATCACTGTCGATGCCGCAGTTAGCAAAGGCCTGTTGCCAGCGGGCGAACTGAAAATGATCGCGCCAGCCGTCAAAGCAACTGCCGAGTTCGACCGCTTTTTCCAAAACGGCACCAAGACGCCGGTCGCCACGGGCAAACACCCCTTCAAGATAGGACAGTTCAGCTTCATGCCATTTCAGGCGTAGCTTTTTACGCCTCAGTTCGTCGCGCAGGTAGTGCTGCCGTTCCACGGTTTCGGCGATGCTCAGTTGCGCTTCCCACTGGAACGGCGTATGCGCTTTGGGGACAAAGGTGGAGACGGCCACATTGACGTCGCCTCCGCCTTCCGTGCCTTTGGCGCAACGTTTGACCTGACGGGCCAGTTCAACAATGGCATCGAGGTCTTCACGGCTTTCCGTGGGCAAGCCCATCATGAAATAGAGTTTGATCAGCCTCCAGCCGAGGGTGTAGATGGTGCGGGCAGTTTCCAGCAGGTCATCGGCTTTGATCCCCTTGTTGATGACATCACGCAGCCGGTCGGTGCCAGCTTCCGGCGCCAGGGTGAAGCCGGTCTTGCGTACCTTGCGAATCTCTTCGATCAAATCTTCGGTCAGCGAACCGACGCGCAGGCTGGGCAGGGACACGGCCACGCGGTCTTCGGCATAACGGGCCATCAGGTGTTTGAGCAGCGGTTCAATGGCCGTATAGTCGCCGCTGGACAGTGACAGCAGTGAGACTTCGTCGTAACCGCTGTTTTCAAGGGCGTTGTCGATGTGTTGGGCGATGGTTTCCGCATTGCGCTCACGCACCGGGCGGTAGATATAACCGGCCTGGCAGAAGCGGCAGCCACGCGTACAGCCGCGGGCAATTTCGACCGCCACGCGGTCGTGAACCGTATGCATGAACGGAATCAGCGGTTTGTCCGGATAGACGGTTGTGTCGAGGTCGGTGATAAAGCGGCGTTTGACGCTTTGCACCTGCGGGTCAAGAGCTGTGCGCTCTTTGATCTGACCTCTATCGTCATAACTGAAGGCAAACAGCTGCGGCAGGTAGATGCCCTCAATCAGTTTCAGACGATCGAAACATTGCTGGCGCGTTTCACCGGCCTGACGACTGTCACGCACGGTTTGACACAGCTCGACAATCACTTCTTCGCCGTCGCCGATCACGGCCAGGTCGATAAAGTCAGCCAATGGTTCCGGGTTATAGGCGCAGGGGCCACCAACGACGATCAGCGGATGGCTCTCATTGCGCTGGTCGCGGCGCAGGGGGATACCGGCCAGCTTGAGCATGGTCAGCACATTGGTGTAACACAATTCATATTGCAGGCTGAAACCGACCAGGTCGAATTTGCCGAGAGGCGTTTGTGATTCCAGCGACATCAGAGGGATATCTTGGTCGCGCATCTCCTGCGCCATGTCCGGCCAAGGGCAATAACTGCGTTCGGCAGCGATCCATTCCTGTTGGTTTAGAACACGGTAGAGAATGGCTGAACCGAGGTGGCTCATGCCGATTTCGTAGGTGTCGGGAAAGGCCAGGGCAAAACGTAGATCCACAGAAGCGGGGTCTTTGTGGATGCTGCCAGCCTCGCCGCCGATATAGCGGGCCGGACGGTTAATGTGCAGCAGAGCGTCGCAGGAATTCATCATTGTCTTTCAAGGGTGTCGTGTTAAATTAGGGAGCTGCTTGATGCACGGATTCCGGCACATGTCCCGATTGGTGCGCAGCCCACGCAATCTACAATGCCGCCTGCGGCACTGACAAGTTTTTTTGTTTTTTTCAACTGTTAAGGAGGAACACATGTCCGAAATCTTTTCCCCCGAGGTGGACCTGCATGTCCACACCATTTCTTCGGGGCATGCGTTCAGTACCATAGAGGAAAATGCTCGAGCCGCTGCAGAGCGAGGCCTCAAGGGGATCGGCATGACCGACCATGGGCCATCGATGCCCGGAGCGCCGCATCTCTATCATTTCATGGTGTTGGGCTTTATCCCGGATACGTTATGCGGTGTGCGCATTTTTCGCGGGATAGAAGCCAATTTGCAGAACGATGGTCGCATCGACCTCGACGACAGCTATTTGCAAAATCTCGATGTGGTTCTGGCCGGGTTTCATGCCGATTGTGGTTATACGGGGACGACCCGCGACGATCATACCCGGACCATGATGTTGGCCATGGAAAATCCGCTGGTGCATATTATCTCCCATCCCGGCAATCCGGAATTCCCGATTGATTATTATGCCGTGGTCCGTCAGGCGGTCGCGACCGGGACCGCTTTGGAGATCAACAGCTCTTCCTTTCGACGGGCGCGGCGGGGCAGTGCACCCAACTGCATGGAGATTGCCCGGCTGTGTGCCGAACAGGGGGCCTTGGTGTCCATCGGCAGTGATGCGCATATTGCTCAGGGGGTTGGAGAGTTCAGTGATTCCCTCCAGGCCTTGATGCAGGTGGGTATTGATCCCGAGCAGATTGTTAATCGAACTCTCGAATCGACCCTGGCATTTCTTGGCCTGGATGGAGAACTGGACGCATGAGACTCTCTTTTGAACGACAATTGATTGCCGATTACGGGCGTAAACTGGTGCAGAGCTGCTTGACGACCGGCAGTGGCGGAAATCTGAGCGTGTTGAATGCTGAAGAAAATCTGATTGCCATTGGTCCCAGCGGGATTGATTATGCGGATGTGTCGGCTCAGGACGTGGTCCTGGTGGATCGCCGGGGAACGGTGGTTGAAGGGCGCTGGAAACCGTCGAGTGAATTGAGCTTTCATCTCGCCCTGTACGATCAGCGCCCTGATGTGCGTGCTGTGGTTCATACCCATTCGGTGTATGCCACCACGATGGCTTGCCTGCATCGTGAGATCCCGGCGGTTCATTATCTGGTCGCTTTTGCCGGCAAAAAAGTTCCCCTGGCACCCTATGCCACCTTTGGTACCCCTGAACTCGCTGAATCGGTACGCGGTCATATTGGTGACAGCAATGCTCTGTTGCTGGCGAACCATGGGTTGGTTGCTGTTGGTGGTGACCTGCCGCAGGCCTTTAATGTGGCAGAAGAGATCGAGCTGGTCGCGCGGATCTACTATCAGGCCTGCTCCATTGGTGAGCCGGTTTTGGTCGCGGATGACGAGATGGCGCGGGTGGTGGACAAGTTTCGCACCTATGGTCAACAGGATGGGGCTAAAAAATAAGAGAAACAACATCTCTTTGTCGTGAAATGAAAACGCCCGGTTTCAATACCGGGCGTTTTTTGTCTGTTTTAATTTAGGGCGTTGCCTTGTGGCAAAACAGGCAACGGTTGGGGTCGGGATGATTCGGCGGAAATTCCATGCCCGGTTGACCGTGGCAATCCTTGCAGAATTTTTCAGCTGCCTTTTTGCCGTCCTGTTTGACAATCTGGTGAAATTCCTTATGGGTATCGTCCATCGGCAGATGTGGGGTTGTTTCGTCGGGGGCGGCCCATAAAACAGCCACAACAAGAACCCCGAGAACAATCATGATGATATCTCGTTTACTCACTGACGCAGTTCCTTCCGGAGGTAGATAAATTCCAGACGTTCGGTGTTTCACTCTGGTGGATGTGGATTGTTAACTGTGGTACGCGCAGCTATTCGCTGCGTAGAAACACCATATAGATCAGGAAAAAGATAATTGCCGCTCCACCGCCGATAAACATAAACAGACTGTCGGAGGACTTGTCAAGGCTTGTTCCCTGTTGATGGACGACGGTGACCAGGGCAATGAGGCCGGCAAGACTTAGGGTGCAGGAGAGAAGCAGGTGCCATTTGAGGAGTAGGCTGACGATGATAAACACAACGGCCCCACCGATAAACCATGGATTGTGGATCAGGTCCAAGTCGAGAACATAGTTTACGACATGTTGGGTTTCAAGCGGGGAAAGCCAATCCATAATTTGATCCATTGTCATCGTCATTCACCCTTTATTGTTTAAGGGCGTCGCAGTATCTTTGCAACGCACAAGGTTCGCTCTCTGCTAACCGGATTTAGTGACCGCTACGGTGTCGGACCGAAAGTGGTTTCAGCCTTTCGAACAGTCCTATTTGAAAGACTCCTCATAAATGAGTTCATAAAACATAGCATTTTTATAAAGAAATACAAGCGCGAAATATGCTGAAAACCTTGACTAGTCGTGCCTTTACACCTATCATCAGCCTCCTGTGTCATGTTGAATCAGCAGGCTGGATATTAAACTTTTTTTGATCCGTTTCAGGGCGGAAAATCGTTCGTCTTTTGAAACTGTTCCAGGCGGTACCCGCATTGTCTTTATCTGAGAAATCTATCGGTGTTTTTGATTCAGGTGTCGGTGGCCTGACCGTTTTACACGAACTACGGCGCCTTTTGCCCGGAGAAAACCTGGTCTATCTCGGAGATACGGCACGTGTCCCGTATGGGACCAAAAGTCCGGAAACAGTTTGTACCTATGCGCGCCAGGCAGCGGAATTTTTACTCAGTGAACAGGTCAAGATGATTGTCGTTGCCTGCAATACTGCGTCATCCTTTGCTCTGGAACAATTACAAAACTCTTTGTCCGTGCCGGTTGTTGGCGTGATTGTGCCCGGTGCGCGTTGTGCCGTGCGCTTAACCCAGCGTCGAGTTGTCGGGGTCATCGGAACTCATGGAACCGTCAGCAGTGAGGCCTATCCTCAGGCGTTAAAACACTTGTTGCCTGATATTGAGGTCGTTTCTGCGGCCTGTCCCTTATTTGTTCCTCTGGCCGAAGAGGGCTGGGCCGAACATCCGGTTGCCGCTCAGATTGCGTCGGAGTACCTGGCACCGTTGTTGGCCCGGGAGATTGATACGCTGGTTTTGGGGTGTACGCATTACCCGCTGTTGAAAGCGACATTGCACCGTGTGCTTCCGCAAACGGTGCAGCTGGTTGATTCCGCCGAAGAAACAGCGCGCGAGGTCAAGTCGTTGCTGACGCAGATGGCGTTGCTGAATCCACAACGCTGTGGGCAATGGAAATTTTACGTTACCGATGTGCCGACCCGTTTTGTTCAGGTTGGTCAGGGATTTCTCGGCCAGGCCGTTGAACCCGTCACGCGCATCAGTTTGCCGGTCTGTCCCAGCTGCCATCAGGAGCCGTTGTCGTGAAAAAGATGTTACGCTGGTTTGGAGTCTTGGCGCTGGTTGCATTTCTGGCCGGCATTGCCGCTGTCTTCAATCCATTTACCAAAGAACCTGAGCCGGAACCTGAAAACATCACAGTTGAGCTTGAGCAAACCGTGCAACGCGATATTATGTTGTACTTCGGTGATCCCGAGTCGCCCTATCTGGCACAGGAGGAGCGCGCGATTGCGGAATGCGGGAATGATCTGGATTGTATTGAAGCGATTGTCCGGGAATTGATTGCCGGTCCACAGTCCGGTCTGATCGCCGTATTGCCGTCGCAAGTCTTGCTGCTCGGAGTGGCGGTTGATGAAGATACGGTGTTTTTGGATTTTAATCGGGCTCTGCTGACACATCTACCTGCCGGCAGCAGCTCGGAATTGCTGTGTGTGCATGCCGTCGTCAATACGTTAGCGGCTAATTTCCCCTATGTGCGACGTCTGGTTATTCAAGTTGAAGGGGAGCGGATCGAAACGTTACGCGGTCACGTTGACCTGCGTGAGCCGGTGGTGGCGGATTTTTCATTGGTGCGTCGCGAGTTGGATGTACCGGTGGTGGAAGACGTTGACATGACGGTGGAACAACAGGAATAGAGGCGTATGAACAGATTTCTTGAAGCGATACAACAACGGGTACTGATTCTTGACGGAGCCATGGGAACGATGCTGCAAGCTCGCGGTCTTGAAGCCGGAGGCTGTCCGGAATTGATGAATCTCGAAAGACCCGAGGTTGTTGAGGGTGTCCATCGTGATTATGCCGAAGCCGGTGCTCAGATCATTGTTACCAATACCTTTGGTGGAACGAGCAGCAAGCTGGAGCATTACGGCCTTGAGGATAAAGTTTATGAGGTGAATGTTCAGGCCGCTCGTCTGGCCCGGGCCGCACTTGCTGATCCTGCCAACGATTTCGTTGCCGGAAGTATTGGTCCGACCGGGCGCTTTGTTGAACCGGTGGGAGATGCCGGTTTCGATGAGATGGTCGAAATTTTTGCCGAACAGGTCAAGGCTCTGGTCGCTGGCGGCGTCGATCTGCTGACCTGCGAAACCTTTCTCGATATTCGCGAACTCAAGGCTGCGGTGATGGCTTGTCGCGAGTATTCTGATCTGCCGGTCATGGCCATGATGACCTTTGACGATGGCGGGCGTACCGTCTTGGGAACACCTCCTGCTGCGGCTGCGGTAATGCTCGAAGGATTACGCGTCGATGTGGTTGGCACCAACTGTGGTCTCGGCATCGACGGGATGTATGAAATTCTTGCAGAGATGCGAGACGTCTGCTCCTGTCCTCTGATTGCCCAGGCCAATGCCGGTCTACCGATTCTCAAGGATGGAGAGACAATTTTTCCGGCAACGCCTGTGGAGATGACCAGCCATCACGATCAGTTGATCACTCTGGGGGTGCGTGTTCTCGGCGGTTGTTGCGGTACCACGCCGGAACATATCCGCGTTATGCGCCAGGCCATGGACGAACGCAGTCAGCAGTGGGCACCGCCGCCACGTCGTGGTGTGCTGTCGAGTCGCACACAGGTCGTTGCCATCGGACCGCAACAGCCGTGTGCCATTATTGGCGAGCGGATCAATCCGACCGGGAAAAAAGCCTACAGCGCCGAGTTGCGCGAAGGAAAAACCGCTTATATCCGTCGTGAGGCGCAACAGCAGACAGAGGCGGGTGCAACCTTGCTTGATGTCAACTGCGGAGCGCCCGGTACCGATGAGCCGTTAGCTCTTGAGCGTGCGGTGTATGCCATCAGTGGCGTGGTCGGGACACCTCTGGTACTGGACTCGTCAGATCCCGTGGCGTTGGAACGCGGGCTCAAGGCCGCTGACGGTAAAGTGTTGATCAATTCGGTCAACGGCGAGGAAAAAAGCCTCTCAACCGTGTTGCCGCTGGCGAAAAAATACGGTGCTGCCGTCATCGGTTTATGCCTTGACGGCCAGGGCATTCCCAAAACCGCACAAGGACGGGTGGAGATTGCCGAACGGATTATCAGCCGGGCCGAGGCGTTGGGGATTCCCCGTTGCGATGTGGTCATTGATTGTCTGGCTTTGACCGTTTCTGCCGAGCAGGATCAGGCGATTGAGACGCTCAAGGCGATCAGAACACTGACCCAGGAACAAGGCATGGCAACGGTGCTCGGTGTCAGTAATATTTCCTTTGGTCTGCCGCGTCGCCCCTTGATGTCGGCGACATTTTTCACCATGGCTCTGCAGGCCGGTCTCAGTGCGGCGATTATCAACCCAAAGGAACAGGCGATGATGGAGGCCTTTCGTGCCGCCATGGTTCTGCTGTGCAAAGACATACGCGCTGAACGTTATATTGACGCGTATGCTCAGCTTCAGGACGTTGCACCCGCGGCAACGCCAGAGTCAGGGGAAGAACGCACCATCCGCGAAAAACTGGCCCAGGCGATCATTGATGGCGATCAGGATGGCGTCGTCGCCCTGGTTGAGTGCGCTTTGACGGAAGGTCTGGATGTTTTGCAGATCAGCAATGAAGGGTTACTGGCCGGTCTTGAAGAGGTTGGAAAGCGCTTCGGAGCCAACCGTATCTTTTTGCCCCAGGTCTTGCTCAGCGCGGAAACGATGAAAACCGCTTTTACCCGTCTCAAGCAGGAGATGAAGGGAGCGCAGGTCACCTCTCTGGGCAAAATCATGATGGCGACGGTCGAGGGTGATATTCACGACATTGGCAAAAATATTGTTTGTACCTTGCTCGAAAATCATGGTTACGAGGTGATTGATTTGGGCAAAAATGTTTCGGCCGCAACCATTGTCGAACAGGCTAAAAATGCCAATGTGGATGCGGTTGGCTTGTCTGCCTTAATGACGACGACTCTGCAACAAATGCAGGTGACGATTGAAGCTTTGAAAGCTGCTGGCGTCAAAGTTTTTACCATGGTCGGGGGGGCGGTTGTCACTCAGGATTATGCCGATGAAATCGGTGCTGACCTCTATGCGGAAGACGCATTGGAGGCGGTTGCGAAAGTCAAGAAAATGCTTCAGAAAGCGTCCTAAGGAGATCCGGTCATGGTCGGGGGATTTAACCATAATTTCTGTTATCGTGAACATCTGTTTCATGTGCAGACCGAAGACAGCGGTGTCAAGAAAGCTGAGATTACCTCGTTGCTCTACAGTGGCGGAACCATTTTGGCCCGTCACACGACATCCTATATGGACCTTCTTGATCGTGAGGATGTTTCGGAACCGGTCGAAGAACGCATGAAAGAGCAGCATAAACAGATGCTGCGCGATCTGAAGAATGGTGTCTTTGATGACCGGATTGCTGCCATGGGCATTGCATTGGCAGAGAAGGAAGAGAACGCTTCCTTCGCAGAGAAGCCGGTTGAGAAGCCGGTTGAGAAGCCGGTTGAGAAGCCGGTTGAGAAGCCGGTTGAGAAGCCGGTTGAGAAGCCGGTTGAGAAGCCGGTCGAGAAACCGGTCGAGAAACCGGTCGAGAAACCACAAAGCCTGCGCGAGCGGGTGAAGTCATATCTTTTGGCCGGGCGCCAATAGAGCCACCCGCCCGAGGAGTCCATTTTGTTTAGTAGCAGCCTGATCAGACGGATCATTCTGATGAATGTGTTGCTGTTGACGCTGGGAATCGGTTTTTTTGCCGCATTTCATCACAAACGTGATCAGCAGAACATGATTGAGTTGACCACACAGGGGGCCGAAATCCTGATGGCCACCATTGAAAATGCGATCTTCAACTCGAAATGCAAGGGTGATGCGGAGCGTTTGCAGAAGACGCTGCAGTTTATCTCCCAAAGCCCAAATCTGCTTGGCGTGCGTATTTTTGATCCGCAAGACGGTCATATCATCAATTCGTCGATTGATGCTGAGATTGATCAGCCTGTGTCACGTCAGGATTATGCTATTTATACCAGTGGCCAGACTTCAGGGTTGATTGATGGTGGTCGTGAGGAAGTGCTCAGTATTGTCAAACCGATTACCGCGCGTAAGCTGTGTATGGAATGTCATGGCAAAGATGCAGGTGTTCTCGGTGTGCTCAATCTGGAATATTCCATGCACGAGACCAATGCCCGGCTAGCCAGTTCGTCACGCTGCTTTTCCCTGTCGATGGTTTTTATTACCGCGTTGCTGTCTCTTGGTGTCGCAGTCATTCTGATGCGTTTTGTCCGTAAGCCCATTCAGGTGATCAGTGATCGGATGGCACAGGTGGAAGCTGGAGACCTTAAAGTGCGCATGGTGCCGAAGCACAATGATGAGATCGCTTTTCTCATGCGTAGCTTTAACTCAATGGTGGAAAAACTCGAGACCGCCAAGCATGAATTGGAAGCCTTTCATTTTAGCCAGATGGAGCAGGCCGACCGTTTAGCATCCATTGGCGAAATGGCCACCGGTATGGCTCATGAAATCAAAAACCCGCTGGCCGGCATCAGTGGTGCGGTGACGGTGCTGGCAGATGATTTGGCCAAAGACGATCCGCGACGTCAGGTGGTGCAGGATATCCTTGCCCAGATCGCCCGTCTCAACAAGACCGCGACAGATCTGCTTAACTTTGGCCGTCCGGGTTCGCCACAATGTGATTATGTCGATGTCAATGATGTGGTGAAACAGACATTGTTTTTTGTCGCCCAGCATCCAGAGGCTAAAAATATTCACCAGATCACTGAGTTGACGCGTGACCTGCCGCCGGTCTGGGCTGATCGCAAGCAGATTCAGCAAGTGTTGCTCAATATCATCATTAATGCACTACAGGCGATGCCCAAGGAAGGCTCGCTGACTGTTCAAACGGAATTGACACGTGAACAGGATGGGCGTCAATACGTGCGAATTCAGATTGTCGATACCGGCAGCGGTATCCCTCTGGAAACACTGGACAAGATTTTTACGCCGTTTTTCACGACCAAAAATCGAGGGACCGGTTTGGGTCTGGCGATTTGCAAGCAGCTGATTAAGCAGAATGACGGACATATTTCCGTACTGAGTTCCCCGGATGAGGGAACCTCTTTTGCCATCTCATTGCCGGTTGTGGAACTTCCGCAGGACGAGCAGTCACAACAAGAGGAGACGCATGAATAACTATCGGGTATTGGTTGTCGATGATGAACATCTGATCCGCTGGTCGCTGGAGCAGAGTCTGAAAAAACAGGGCTATCAAGTGCAGACGGTTGGCTCTGGTGAAGACGCTCTCGATTATGTGCGTAATGACTCCCCGGATCTGGTGTTTCTTGATATCCAGTTGCCGGGAATCGACGGTATTGAGACTCTGGAAAAAATCAAGGAGATCGATAGCGATATTAGTGTGATCATGATCACCGCCCTGGGTGTTCTTGAGACGGCGGTCAAGGCAATGCAGCTTGGTGCCTACGATTACATCAATAAACCGTTTAATTTGGATGAGTTGTCGGTGGTGTTGCGCAAGGCTCTGGAAACTCAGGCCCTGAAGAAAGAGGTCGAACATCTGCGCACCGAGAAGAAACGGACGCAGAGTTCCTCGCGCATCGTTGCCGAAAGCAGCCACATGAAGAATGTGCTGGATATGGTGTCCAAGATTGCCCAGAGCGATGCGGCGACCGTGTTGGTTCAGGGGGAGAGTGGTACCGGCAAAGAGCTGGTCGCCCGTGCGCTGCACTACGACAGTCCGCGTAGCGAACAGCCATTTATGGCCATCAACTGTGCCGCCGTTCCTGAAACTCTGCTCGAAAGTGAGCTGATGGGCCATGAAAAAGGCTCATTCACCGATGCTAAAAGTCAGAAA